>NZ_JBWXMQ010000009.1:0-279354 GCF_056626735.1 Pseudomonas sp. 1
GCGAGAACGTCATTCGACGTTGACGGTGATCTTCTTCGACACGATCGGCGGATCGAACGCCATGTGACCGCTGTCACCCAGCTCCAGTTGCAGGGTGTGCTTGCCCGGCGCGAGTTTGATGTCGGCCTGGGTCTGCGCCTTGCCGAAATGCATGTGGTTGGCGTCGGTCGGCACAACGGAGCCGGCCGGAACGATTTCCTTGGCATCGATCAGCAGATGGTGATGACCGGTGTTCTTGGTGACGTCACCGGCCGGCGCCAGCGCGATGTCCTTTACACCGAACTTGACCGTGAAGGTCTGCGGAACCGTGGCTCCGTCCTCGGGAGAAACGATGAACACTTCGGCGCCCTTCGGTGCCGGAGTGGCCGCACTGGCCAGTACCGAAACACCCATCAGCACACCGGCCAACGCTGCACGTGACATAAAGCTTTTCATTTTCTTCTCCAGTTTTTCCGTAAAATCCGCACGGTCATGACAACTTCATGACCATTCGTTGTCGAAGGCACTCGACAACCATAGCAAAGCGAGCCTGGAAAACAGGCCGATATCGATTTCAAAGGAGTGACCATGCGTTTTCTGCCTGGCCTGATCTGTCTGCTTCCCCTTCTGAGCCCTCTGGCTCACGCCGAACTGATTGATGACGTCAACGACCGTGGCGAGTTGCGCATAGCCCTTGAGGCTAATACACCGCCCTTCAATTTCAAGGACGGCGACACGCTCACGGGGTTCGAGGTCGAGCTTGGGCAACTGCTGGCCAACGAACTGGATGTGCGGGCCGACTTCATCGTCACCGACGAAGCCGATCTGCTCCAGGGCGTCGAAAGCGGCAAGTACGACGTCGCGCTCAACCACATAGCACTGACACCTGAGCTCAAGGAACGTTTCGACATGAGCGAGCCTTACACGCAGGTGAATGCACAATTGCTGGCGAAAAAGGACGAGCAGCCCCGGCCGATGGTACTGGTCCAGGCACTGACCGAAGAGAAGCCGAAGGTCGGGCCGCCGGTGGATCTGGCGATTCCGTTTCAGAAGGGTAACCCGGCGTTCCACGCAAGCCTGGAAAATGCCTTGCAGCGGATCAGGGCGGATGGGCGGCTGGAAGCGTTGTCGAAAAAGTGGCTGAGCGTGCAGGCCTCTGAAGACCTGAAGTGAACACAACTTCCATGTGGGAGCGAGCTTGCTCGCGAAAGCGGCCTGTCAGCCACCGATATCGGTACTGACAATACGCAATCGCGAGCAAGTTCACTCCCACAGTGTTGTAGGTGTGTGATTAGTCGAGTTGTGTCAGCGCTTGTGCAGCCTGCGGCAATTCGAGCTCGCTGAAGACCTGCACTCCATGGCGCTTGAGCAACGCTGCAGTAACCCCCTCGCCACTCACCTTCACCCCACTGAACGTCCCGTCATAGGTCAACAGGTTTCCGCACGAAGGACTGTTGGCCTTGAGCACCGCCACCCGAATCCCGTGCTTGTGCACCAGCGCCAACGCCTGCCGCGCGCCGTCGAGAAACTGCGCGCTGACATCTTCGCCCTCGGTGGTGATCACCGAGGCGAGCCCGTCCAGTACTTCACCGCCCTGCCCGCCCGGAATCTCTGCCGCCGCTCGTGGCGTCGACAGACCACCAGCGACCTCCGGACACAACGGCACCACGCGCCCTTCGGCAATCCACTGTTCCAGCAGATCGAACGGCCCGCTGGCCCCACCGTCATAACGCACGCGATGGCCCAGCAGGCAGCGACTGACGAGAATCCTGTGCATCTCAGAACGGCTCGTTGCCACGGCGGCGGAACCAGCCTGTCAGCGACAGCCGCTCGCGCTGTGCCGGCAGAACCTCGTGGGGGACTTCACCGGAGAGAAACACCACCAGACAACCGCCCGTAGGCTGTACGTCATGAACGCGGTCGTTCTCCAGGTACATGCGCAGTTGCCCGCCATCCTCCGGCAACCAGCCGTCATTGAGGTAGATCACCGCCGAGACCATGCGCCGGTCATCGTCGCGGAAACGGTCAACATGCTTGCGGTAGAACGCGCCCGGCGGGTACAGGGCGAAATGGCATTCGAAATCTTCCAGACCGAGGAACAGTCCGCGATTGAGGGCCTCGCGCAAACTGTCCATCAGGTTCAGATAACGCTCGCTGGCCTCGGCCTGGCCGGGATCGATCCATTGGATATGGTCGCCGCGAATGCCCTCGCGAACCTCAGAAAACGGCCCGCGTCCGACGCCCGCCGGCGCCAATTCACCTTCGGCGTCACGTTTGCGGCACTCGGCCGCCAGCGCGCGGGTCAAATCCGCAGGCAGGAAAATGTTCTGCTGCGACCAGCCGCGCTCGGCCAGGTCGTCGACGATACGTAACAGCAGCGGGTGATCAGAGGATATTTGCATGGCGCGCATAGTATGCCTGCGGCAAGAAATCCGACAGAGCCACGCGGCGGCTTGATACGAATTCTCGACAAGTACTGGCACCGCACGGAGAATAGTCGGCTGCCGACAGGAGTCCTTATGCGCCGTTTGCTTTTTTCACTGTTGATGTTCTGCGTTTTGCCCGCCTGGGCGGACGACCACGACCAGTTGTACAAGGTCGCTGGCTGGCCAGAACAACGCGCGCATTTCAACGATGCCCTGAGTGCCGCGCAGCAGCGTTACCAGAACAGCCTGCCGCCCGCGGTGTTTCAAGCGCTGGTGAACAACAGCAACCAGCGCTTCGCCCCCCAGGCCGTGGATCAACGCGCCGAAGCGCAACTGCGCAAGAACCTCGCCGATCCGCAACCGGCCCTGTCGTTCTTTCAGTCACCGCTGGGCAAGAAGATCGTCGCCGCCGAACTGCTGGCGACCCGCCGCGATCAACTGGCGAAAAACGCCAAGGGCCTGCCGAAGATGCCGGCCAGCGACAGTCGTTTGCTGATCATCGGCCACCTCGCCCAGGCCCTGCCCGCCCGTGAAGCCGGTGCCGAAGTCAGTCTGGCGATTGCCGGCGTGGCGGCGGACAGTCTGAGTTCGATGATCCCCGGCCTGCTCGGCGGCGGTCAGGCCCAGGGCATGTTGAACGGTCAGCGCCAGCGGCTGATGGATCAGATCGGCGCCGACCTGAACAACACGCTGCTCTACGTCTATCGCGACCTGTCGGATGAAGAACTGGAAGAGTTCGCGACCTTTGCCGAATCCACTGAAGGCAAGGCCTACTATCAGGCCGCGCTGGCCGCGATCCGCGCCGGGTTGGCCGTCGGCCAGAGCACCTCGAACCTGAATCAATAAATCTCTGCTGCCTGACCGACCGCCTTCGCGAGCAAGCTCGCTCCCACAAAGGATTGCGATCTATTGTGGGAGCGAGCTTGCTCGCGAAGGGGCCCTCAGGATCACGAGTGATACCGGCCTTTGATCCGCTTGCTCAGAAACTCGAAATACTCCTCGCGCATTTCCGCCGTCTCGTTGGCCAGGTGATGCCGCGCCTCGGCCAGCAACAGAATCTGCGGCCGGTCGAACTTCCACTTCATCACTTGCAGGTTGTGCTGCCAGTCCACGGTCATGTCCGCCTGGCCCTGCACGATCAGTGGCCGGCGCGGACTTTTCTTCGCGTATTCCACCCGGTTGATCCAGCGTGACAGCGCACCGACCCACGCGGTCGGCAGACGCTTGGGCTGCAACGGATCGGCCTGCAGGAACGACAGGAAATCCGGGTCGTTGGAGTTTTCGCTGAAACGTCGGGCGATGCCCCTGACAAAGGGCCGCAGCAGGTAGTAACTGAACTGCGACCAGCCCCAGGCGCGCGGCCGCACCAGCGGCGCCAGCAGAATCAACTGCCCTTGGGCCGGGCTGTTTTCGCCATGGTTGAGCACATGATCGACAATGATCGCCCCGCCGGTGCTTTGCCCGCACAGGTGCCATGGCTGCGGCAACGCAATCGAGCGCGCCTCGGCGAACAGGCCTTGCAGCGCATCCTGATATTCGGAGAAATCACGGATGCTCGCACGCTCGCCGCTGGACAGACCATGCCCCGGCAGATCGCAGGCAATCACGGCGAAGCCCTGACCCAGCGCCCACTCGATCACATGCCGGTACAGGCCGGTGTGGTCATAAAAACCGTGCACCAGAAACAGCGTGGCCCTGGCCGTTTCCGCCGGCCACCAGCAATGACTGACCAGTTGATAGCCATCAATGTCGAACCGGCCCATTCCTCGCCAGACATCACGCTCCGGAAAGTCGGTCTTGTAGAACCGCTGATACGCCTTCGCCTCCTCGGACAACGGCTGCCACTCGGCCAACGGCTTGAGGCTCGCGCGCAGATGATCGGGATCGAAAGCAACAGACATGGGCAATTCCAGAACGGTAAACAGACTTTATCGGCCTGCGATATTCATCTGTAGAAGCAAGCATGGCAAGCTTGGGGGCGCTCTCGACTGATTTCCCCACCGCGTTGTCGCCTTAAAGCGAGCCAGGCAAGGCGCAGGCCGCGGGGAATGGTGTTCCCTTTCCAAGGCCTGCAACGCAGGCTGGCTCGCTTTAAGGCACAACCCGAAGGGCCGGGCCTGCTGTTGTGCAGGGCTGCTTTGCTCGAAGCTTATTTGGAACAATCAAACCGCGCTTCTCGCGCCTTGCCCTGCACAACAGCAGACCCGGCGCGGCGGGGAAATCAGTCGAGAGCGCCCCCAGCCTCTGAGGAACCAAATCCATGCGCCCGCCCTACCGCACCGCACTGTTTGCCAGCCTGCTCGCCATCGTGTGTGCCGGCGTGCTGTGGGCAGCGTACGACTGGTTTCAGGGCCGCTACCTGCGGGCGTTCAGCGAACACACTGCGGTGTTTTCCGGCGACCCGTTGCGCCTGCCCGACGACCTCGCCGGCCCCGGCAACATCCGTCTGGTGCACTTCTGGGATCCGGCCTGCCCGTGCAACGTCGGCAATCAACAGCACCTGACCGAGATGGTCGAACAGTTCGGCCCCAAGGGCGTCGAGTTCTTTGCCGTGCAGAAGGCCGGCAGCCACGGCCAGTTGCCCGCCACGCTCAGCAATCTCAAGACCATCGCGGTATTGCCCGGCGCCGAACAGATTCCCGCGAGCCCCGCCGTAGCGATCTGGGATCGCAGCGGCAAACTGGCGTATTTCGGGCCTTACAGCGAAGGGCTGACCTGTAATTCCAGCAACAGTTTTATCGAACCGATCCTGCGAGCCTTGAGTGACGATCGTCCGGTCAATGCGACCCATACGCTGGCGGTTGGTTGCTACTGTCCGTGGCCGGCAGAGACGAAGTAAGGCATTCCGGACATTTCAAGGACGGCGATGCGCAGCACACGAAGCGTGTGCTAATTGTTTGCAGCCCGCACGGGCGGCAATCCCGAATGCACAAGGAGTCACCATGAAACGCGTCTTCACCGTTCTTGCCTTGCTCATCGTTGTCCTGCTCGCCGCCGGCGGGTGGTATGTCTACAGCAAGCAACCGACGCGTCAGGGCCAGGTGGAACTGCGCAACCTGCGAGGTTCGGTGACCGTGCGTTACGACGAGCGCGGCGTGCCGCACATCCGCGCCGAAAACGAGGCCGACCTCTACCGCGCCCTCGGCTATGTGCACGCCCAGGATCGCCTCTTTCAGATGGAAGCCATGCGCCGTCTCGCCCGGGGCGAACTGGCCGAAGTGTTCGGACCAAAACTGCTCGACACCGACAAACTGTTCCGCAGCCTGCGCATCCGCGAGCGCGCCGCCAGTTACGTGGCCGGCCTCGACAAGCAGTCACCGGCGTGGAAGGCCCTGCAAGCCTATCTGGACGGCATCAATCAATATCAGGACTCGCACGCCGCCCCTGTCGAGTTCGACGTGCTGGGCATCCCCAAGCGGCCGTTCACCGCCGAAGACAGCATCAGCGTCGCCGGCTACATGGCTTACAGCTTTGCCGCCGCGTTTCGCACCGAACCGCTGCTGACCTACGTGCGCGATCAACTGGGCGCCGACTACCTCAACGTCTTCGACCTCGACTGGCAGCCCAAGGGCGTGCTCGCCAAGGGTCACGCCGGCATGGCGCCGGCCCTCGCCGCCGAAGACTGGAAAGACCTGAACACCCTCGCCCGCGTCAGCGAACAGGCGCTGATCGATAACGGCCTGCCGCAGTTCGAAGGCAGCAACGCCTGGGTGATCGCCGGCAGTCGCAGCAAGAGCGCCAAGCCCTTGTTGGCTGGCGACCCGCATATCCGTTTCTCGGTACCGTCGGTGTGGTACGAAGCGCAGCTGTCGGCGCCGGGCTTTGAACTCTACGGCCATCATCAGGCGCTGGTGCCGTTTGCGTTTCTGGGGCACAACCTGGATTTCGGCTGGAGCCTGACCATGTTCCAGAACGATGACCTGGACCTGATCGCCGAGAAGGTCAATCCGGACCACCCGGATCAAGTCTGGTATCGCGGCCAGTGGACCGACATGGTCAAGACCGAGCAGCAGATCGCGGTGAAAGGCCAGGCCCCGGTGACCATCACCCTGCGCCAGTCGCCCCACGGCCCGATCGTCAACGACGCCCTCGGCAGCGCCGCCGGGAAAACCCCGATTGCGATGTGGTGGGCATTTCTCGAAACGCCAAACCCGATCCTCGAAGGTTTCTACCAGCTCAACCGCGCCGACACCCTGGCCAAGGCTCGCGCCGCTGCCGCCAAGGTGCAGGCGCCGGGGCTGAACATCGTCTACGCCAACGCCAAGGGCGATATCGCGTGGTGGGCCTCGGCGCTGTTGCCCAAGCGTCCGGCCGGGGTGAAGCCTGGCTTCATTCTCGACGGCAGCAGCAATCAGGCGGACAAGGACGGCTACTTCCCGTTCAGCGCCAACCCGCAGGAAGAGAACCCGGCGCGGGGCTATATCGTCTCGGCCAACTTCCAGCCCGTGTCGCCGACCGGCATGGAGATCCCCGGTTACTACAACCTCGCCGACCGTGGCCAGCAACTCAACCGCCAGCTCGCCGACAAGAACGCGAAGTGGGACAACGAGGCCAACCAGAAACTGCAACTGGGCACCGCCACGGGTTACGGGCCGCGTCTGCTGGCGCCGTTGCTGCCGGTGCTGCGTGAAGTGGCGGGCAATCCCGCCGAGCAGAAGCTGGTCGAGCAACTGGCCCAATGGCAAGGCGACTATCCGCTGGATTCGGTCAGTGCGACGGTGTTCAACCAGTTCCTCTTCAACCTTGCCGACGCGGCGATGCGTGATGAGCTGGGCAATGACTTCTTCGATACCCTGCTGTCGACCCGAGTGATCGATGCAGCCCTGCCCCGGCTCGCGGCGAATGCCGATTCACCGTGGTGGGACAACCGCAGCACGCCGGCCAAGGAAACCCGCGTCGACACCGTACGCGCCGCGTGGCAGGCGAGCATGGCGCACCTGAAGTCGACTCTCGGCGACGATGCTTCCGGTTGGCAATGGGGCAAGGCGCACACGTTGACCCATGGTCATCCGCTGGGGCAGCAGAAGCCGCTGGATCGCATTTTCAACGTCGGCCCGTTCGCTGCACCAGGCTCCCATGAAGTGCCGAACAATCTCTCGGCGAAAATCGGCCCGGCGCCGTGGCCGGTGACTTACGGCCCGTCGACGCGGCGGTTGGTGGACTTCGCTGATCCGGCTCACAGCCTGACCATCAACCCGGTCGGCCAGAGCGGCGTGCCGTTCGACAGTCACTATGACGATCAGGCGGAAGCGTATGTGGACGGGATGTATGTGCAGGCGCATTTCAGCGAGGAAGAGGTGATCGCGAATACGCGCAGTACCTTGAAGCTGTTGCCGGCGCGAGCGGCGCAATAAGCGCCGCTCAAACCATCGCCGCAAAATTCAGCCGGAATTGCTGCGGCGTCACCCCCAGCCGCCGGTTGAACACGCTGCGCATGTGTTGCGCATCGCGAAACCCGCATTGATAGGCCACCGTCTTCAGCGGCGCCGTGGTGCTTTCGAGCATCACCCGCGCCGCATCCACCCGAGCCCGTTCGACGAACTCCGCCGGGGTGACTTTCGCCTCTCTCGCAAACACCCGGGAGAAATTCCGCGCACTCATGTTCGCCGCATTCGCCAGGTCGGCGATGGTCAGGTCGCCGGTGAGATTGGCCAGCACGTACAGCTGCACCCTCGCCACCGCCGACGTCGGCTCGGCATGGGGCGCGAGAAACGGGCTGAACTGCGACTGCCCGCCCGAGCGCTGGGTAAACACTACCAGCCGCTTGGCCACGCTCAGCGCCACTTCGGCTCCGTAATCACGTGCCAGCAGGTACAGCGACAGATCGATCCCCGCCGTCACCCCCGCCGAGGTGTAGAGCTGGCCATCCTCGACGTACAACCGATCCGCCTCGACCCGGCTCGACGGGCACAACTGCGCCAGTGCTTCGGCGTCGTTCCAGTGTGTGGTGATCGTGCGCCCGTTCAGCAATCCCGCACGGGCGAGCATGAACGCGCCGTTGCAGATCGAGCCAAAACGCCGCGCCCGTCCACAAGCCTCACGCAGCCAGGCATCGAACGTCTCGCCGAAATCCAGAAACGGCAACTGCGGCCCGCCCGTCACCAGCAGCAAGTCATAAGCCTCCTGCACTTCGCTGAAATGCCGATGCGCGCTCAGGGTCAGCCCGTTGGAACACGCCATCGACCCGCGCTCAACGCCGATCACCTCGAGCCGGTAATGATCCTCCGGTGCCAGGAAGCGGTTGGCCTCGGCGAACACGTCCATCGGCCCGCTGACGTCCAGCGCCTGCACGCCGGGGAACACCACAATGGCGACGGTTTTGTTCATGGTGATGTGGGCTCCCGGGGAATGACGGATCAGCGCCAACCCTAGCCAATCCTCACCGCAGAAGCGAGCTGGCACGATTTGCAGGTGCAATGGCAAGGATCGCAGCCATGGATCGATTGTCCGGTTTTGCCCCCGGGAACAGACTTTCTCCATCAGCGCCACGACGGCGTTTTCGACTAGGAAGCTCAACATGACCACGACCATCGCCGGTATCCAGATCCCCGACAGCGCCCTCGCCCGGGCCACCACCGAATACATTCGCGACATCGAATCCGACCTGCTTTACCACCACTCGCGCCGGGTGTTTCTGTTCGGCGCCTTGAGCGGCGAACGCAAGCAACTGGCCTATGATCCGGAGCTGCTGTACGTCGGCGCGATGTTCCACGACCTGGGGCTGGTCGAAGGTCACCGCAGCGATGACGAGCGTTTCGAAGTCGATGGCGCCAACGCAGCTGCCGAATTTCTCAAGCCATACGGCTTGAGCGATGACGACATCGAGCAGGTCTGGCTGTCGATCGCCCTGCACACCACGCCGGGGGTGCCGAAGCATTTGCGTCCGACCGTGGCGCTGGTGACGGCGGGTGTCGAGATGGATGTGCTGGGCATGGACTACGTGGCGTTCACCACGGTGCAGCGCGAGGCAGTGGTGCATGCGCATCCACGGGGCGAAGGCTTCAAGGAGTGCATCATCTGCGCGTTTGCCGACGGCTTGCGGCATCGTCCGCAGACCACGTTCGGCAACGTGAAAACCGATGTGCTGAAAGATCAGATGCCGGGGTTCAAGCCGATGAACTTTGTCGAGGTCATCCGCAACTCTCCTTGGTCGGCCTAAAACCAACTGTGGGAGCGAGCTTGCTCGCGAAGGGGGCGTATCTGCCAACATTGATGTTGAATGACACACCGCTTTCGCGAGCAAGCTCGCTCCCACAGTTTGGATTGGGGTTGATCACAGAGTTGTGATCACCCCCACTGACTTAAGCCGCTTCCGGCGTCGGCGCCCGGCGCACGTCCGGTTGCTTCCACGAATCCGCAGCGCCTTCTTCGATGGCTTGCTGGATCGCTTTCTTGCGGGCTTCTTCGGCACGGCGGCTGAAGAACCAGACCAGGAAGGTCACCAGCGACACCGCCAGCAGAATCAGGCTGGCCACGGCGTTGATCTCCGGCTTCACGCCCAGACGCACCGCCGAGAACACCTCCATCGGCAGGGTCGTCGAACCCGGGCCGGACACGAAGCTCGCCAATACCAGGTCATCCAGCGACAGGGCGAACGACATCATGCCGCCCGCCGCCAGCGACGGCGCGATCATCGGGATGGTGATCAGGAAGAACACCTTCCACGGACGCGCACCGAGGTCCATCGCCGCTTCTTCGATCGACAGGTCCAGCTCGCGCAGACGCGCCGACACCACCACCGCCACGTAGGCCGCGCAGAACGTGGTGTGGGCGATCCAGATGGTGACGATGCCGCGCTCCTGGGGCCAGCCGATCATCTGCGCCATCGCCACGAACAGCAGCAACAGCGACAGACCGGTAATCACCTCAGGCATGACCAGCGGCGCGGTGACCAGGCCGCCGAACAGCGTGCGGCCCTTGAAGCGGGTGATGCGGGTCAGCACGAAGGCTGCCAGCGTACCCAGCGCCACGGCGGCAACCGCGGTGTAGCAGGCGATTTCCAGCGAACGCACCACCGAGCCCATCAGTTGGGTGTTGTCGAGCAGGCCGACGTACCACTTCACCGACCAGCCGCCCCAGACCGTCACCAGTTTGGAGGCGTTGAACGAGTAGATCACCAGGATCAGCATCGGCAGGTAGATGAACAACAGGCCGAGCACCAGCATCAGGCTGGAGAAACGGAAGCGCTTCATTCTTTACCCTCCATTTCCTTGGCCTGACTGCGGTTGAACAGGATGATCGGCACGATCAGGATCGCCAGCATCACCACCGCCAGGGCGGACGCCACCGGCCAGTCACGGTTGTTGAAGAACTCTTGCCAGAGCACTTTACCGATCATCAGGGTTTCCGGGCCGCCGAGCAGTTCCGGGATCACGAACTCGCCCACCACCGGGATGAACACCAGCATGCAGCCGGCGATGATGCCGTTCTTGGACAACGGCACAGTGATTTTCCAGAAGCTGTTGAAGGTGCTCGAACCCAGGTCGGACGCAGCCTCCAACAGGCTCGGATCATGCTTCACCAGGTTGGCGTACAGCGGCAGGATCATGAACGGCAGGTACGAATAGACGACGCCGATGTACACCGCGAGGTTGGTGTTGAGGATCTGCAGCGGCTCGTCGATCAAGCCCATGCTCATCAGGAAGCCGTTGAGCAGACCGTTGTTGCTGAGGATGCCCATCCACGCATACACGCGGATCAGGATCGCGGTCCAGGTCGGCATCATGATCAGCAGCACCAGCACCGTTTGCACTTCCTTGCGGGCGCTGGCGATGGCGTAGGCCATGGGGTAGCCGATCAACAGGCACAGCAACGTGCTGAAAAACGCCATTTTCAGCGAGCCGAGGTAGGCGGCGATGTACAGCTCGTCGTCGCCGAGCATCGCGTAGTTGCCCAGGTTCAGCAGCAGTTGCAGCTTCTGTTCGGCGTAGGTGTAGATCTCGGTATACGGCGGGATGGCCACGTCCGCTTCAGCGAAGCTGATCTTCAGGACGATGAAGAACGGCAGCATGAAGAACAGGAACAGCCAGATGAACGGGACCCCGATGACCAGTTGACGGCCACCGGGAATTATTCGATTGAGCCGGCGTTTGAATTTGCGCATGTTCATGAGCGAAGTACCACGCCGCTGTCGTCTTCCCACCACACGTAGACCTGATCGCCCCAGGTCGGACGTGCGCCACGGCGCTCGGCGTTGGCCACGAACGACTGCACCAGCTTGCCGCTCGGCAACTCGACGTAGAACACCGAGTGACCGCCGAGGTAGGCGATGTCATGCACCTTGCCGCTCGACCAGTTGTACTCGCAGGTCGGCTGGTCGGCGGTGACCAGCAGTTTTTCCGGACGGATCGCGTAGGTCACGGACTTGTCCTGCACCGAGGTGCTGATGCCGTGGCCGACGTAGATCTGCCGGTCGAGGTCCTTGCAGGTGATGGTCGCGTGGCCTTCGGCGTCGTCGATCACCTCGCCTTCGAAGATGTTCACGTTGCCGATGAATTCGCAGACCAGACGGCTGGTCGGGGTTTCGTAAATATCGATCGGGCTGCCGATCTGGGCGATCCAGCCCAGGTGCATGATCGCGATGCGCTCGGCCATGGTCATGGCCTCTTCCTGGTCGTGGGTCACCATCACGCAGGTCACACCCACGCGCTCGATGATCTCAACCAGCTCAAGCTGCATCTGCGAACGCAGTTTTTTATCCAGTGCGCCCATCGGCTCGTCGAGCAGCAGCAGTTTCGGCCGCTTGGCCAGCGAACGCGCCAGCGCCACACGCTGACGCTGGCCGCCGGACAACTGGTGCGGCTTGCGCTTGGCGTACTGGCTCATCTGCACCAGTTTGAGCATCTCGGCCACGCGGGCGTCGATCTCGGCTGCCGGGATCTTGTCCTGCTTGAGGCCGAACGCGATGTTCTGCGCCACGGTCATGTGCGGGAACAAGGCATACGACTGGAACATCATGTTGATCGGTCGCTCGTACGGCGGCATGTCGGTGATGTCGACGCCGTCGAGGAAAATGCGCCCCTCCGTGGGCCGTTCGAACCCTGCCAGCATCCGCAGCAGAGTGGATTTGCCCGATCCCGAACCGCCGAGCAGGGCGAATATCTCGCCCTTCTTGATTTCCAGGGACACATCGTCCACGGCAACCGTCTCGTCGAACTTCTTCGTGACCCGGTCGATTTTGACCAGCACCTGTTTCGGTGTCTGATCGCCCTCGAGGGCTTTCTTATAGGCGCCGGAGGCAACTGCCATTTACAAAACTCCCAGAAAAAAGAGTGCAGTTCGCCCACGCAAGACGAACCCAGGATAGTTTGTACGTTGAAGCTATTTACCCGACTTGACCTTGGTCCAGCTGCGGGTCATCAAACGCTGAATGTTCGGCGGCAGCTCGATCGACACGTAGGTCTTGTCGAGTACGGCCTGCGGTGGATAAACCGACTCGTCGGTGCGGATGGACTGCTCCATCAGCTTGTCCGAACCCGGGTTGGGGTTGGCGTAACCGACGTAATCACTGACCTGGGCGATCACCTCAGGTTTCAGCAAATAGTTGATGAAGGCGTGGGCCTCTTTGACGTTGGCCGAATCTTTCGGAATCGCCAGCATGTCGAACCACAGCGCGCCACCTTCTTTCGGGATCGAGTAGGCGATGTTCACGCCTTTCTTGGCTTCTTCGGCGCGGTTCTTCGCCTGGAAAATGTCGCCGGAGAAACCGATGGCCACGCAGATGTCGCCGTTGGCCAGGTCGCCGATGTATTTCGAAGAATGGAAGTAGGTCACGTAAGGACGCACCGCCAGCAACTTGGCCGTGGCCTTCTCGTAATCCTTTGGATTGGTGCTGTTGGCGTTCAGGCCCATGTAGTTGAGCACGGTCGGCATCATTTCATCGGCCGAATCGAGGAACGCCACGCCGCAGCTGTGCAGCTTCTTGATGTTCTCCGGCTCGAACAGCACGCTCCAGGAATCGATCTTGTCGACGCCGAGGACTTCCTTGACCTTGTCGACGTTGTAGCCGATGCCGTTGGTGCCCCACAGGTACGGCACGGCGTACAGGTTGCCCGGATCGTTCTGCTCCAGGCGCTTGAGCAGCACCGGATCGAGATTGGAATAGTTCGGCAACTGCGCCTTGTCGAGCTTCTGGAACGCGCCCGCCTTGATCTGCTTGCCGAGGAAGTGGTTCGACGGCACGACCACGTCGTAACCGGTCCGCCCGGCGAGCAGCTTGCCTTCCAGGGTTTCGTTGGAGTCGAACACGTCGTAGACCGGTTTGATCCCGGTTTCTTTCTGGAAGTCGGCCAGAGTGGTCTCGCCGATGTAATCCGACCAGTTATAAATATGCACAGTACCGGCGGCTTGGGCACCGACAGCGAACGTCAGGCCGGCGGCAGCCAGCAAGGCATTGCGCAAAGAAGAAAAAATAGGCAAGTGGAGGTCCTCTGATTTAGTTGGGCCCAAGTTGCCCCGTGCTGCATGACAGTCACGGTTGCCCGGCAACAAAACCGGCGCGCAACTTACCTTCGAAAAACCGTTCCAGCAAAACTTTCTGTCATTTAATTGCACCGCTGGCCGCCCGGATGAAGGCGACGGCCAGCGATGACTGCTTCAAACCGGCTTATTTACCGGATTTGATCTTGGTCCAGCTGCGAGTGATCAGACGCAGGGTGGCTGCGTCCAGATCGCTGATCGCATAGAGCTGCTTCTTCACTTCAGCCGAAGGGTAGATGCTCGGATCGCTGGTGATTTCCTTGTCCACCAGCGCCGTGGCCGCCTTGTTGCCGTTCGGGAAACGCACGGCGTTGGTGATTTCGGCCATCACTTTCGGCTCGAGCAGGTAGTTCATGAACTTGTAGGCGGCTTCGACGTTTTCGGCATCCTTGGGAATGGCGACCATGTCGTAGAAAGTACCGGCACCTTCTTTCGGAATGGTGTAGGCCAGTTTGACCTTGTCACCGGCTTCCTTGGCGCGGGTCTTGGATTGTTCCAGGTCACCCGAGTAACCGACCGCCACGCAGATGTTGCCGTTGGCCAGGTCCGAGATGTACTTCGAGGAGTGGAAGTAGGCAATCGAAGGACGCACTTTGAGGAACAGGTCCTCGGCGGCTTTCAGGTCAGCCTTGTCTTTGCTGTTGGTCGGTTTGCCCAGGTAGTGCAAAGCCGCCGGAATCATTTCGGTCGGAGCGTCGAGGAAGCTCACGCCGCAGCTTTTCAGCTTCTCGATGTTTTCAGGCTTGAACACGATGTCCCAGGAATCGATCTTGTCGATGCCCAGCGCGGCCTTGACCTTCTCCGGGTTGTAACCGATGCCGATCGAACCCCACATGTACGGGAACGCGTGCTTGTTGCCCGGGTCGCTGGCGTCGCCAACGGCCTTGAGCAGGTCTTCGTCGAGGTTCTTCCAGTTCGTCAGCTTGGACTTGTCCAGTTCCTGATAAACGCCGGCCTTGATCTGCTTGGCCAGGAAGTTGTTGGAAGGCACCACGATGTCGTAACCGGACTTGCCGGCCAGCAGCTTGGCTTCCAGGGTTTCGTTGCTGTCGAAAACGTCATAGACGACCTTGATGCCCGTCTCTTTTTCGAAATTGGCAACCGTGTCCGGCGCGATGTAGTCGGACCAGTTGTAAACGTGCAACACCTTGTCGTCCGCCTGAACCGCACCCGCCATCACGCCCATCAGGGACATGGCGAGCAGAGTCTTGCCAGCGAGCTTTTTGCCTAATGCCTTCATGCGTTAATGCTCCAAATTTTCTTTTTTGAACCACTTTGTTCAGCGGCCGAACCCGGACAACTGGAACCGCGACTAGTCTGGCAAGATCCGAGGCGGTCTTTCAAGAAAAGACCAGCCTTTCTGACAGTTCCGAG
Organism: Pseudomonas sp. 1; assembly: GCF_056626735.1. Taxonomy (NCBI): domain Bacteria; kingdom Pseudomonadati; phylum Pseudomonadota; class Gammaproteobacteria; order Pseudomonadales; family Pseudomonadaceae; genus Pseudomonas; species Pseudomonas sp. 1. Next base: position 15,258 of record NZ_JBWXMQ010000009.1, read on the forward strand.
CGACTTCGCAACAGCTCCATCGCTCTGAGCCTAGCACTTAGCCCTGCAACGCACTCAGGGTCAGATCCAGGCACTTGCGTGCCTTTGTAACCAGCTCGTCGATCTCCGCCTTGCTGATCACCAGCGGCGGCGCGATGATCATGGTGTCGCCCACGGCACGCATGATCAGCCCGTTGTCGAAGCAGAACTGGCGGCAGATCATGCCCACACCCTTGCCTTCGTAACGCTTGCGAGTGGCCTTGTCCTGCACCAGCTCGATGGCTCCCAGCAGACCGACCCCGCGCACTTCACCCACCAACGGGTGATCGTTCAGTTCGCGCAGACGTTTCTGCAAATACGGTGCCGTTTCTTCGTGGGCGCGTTCGATGATTTTCTCTTCGCGCAGAATCCGGATGTTTTCCAGACCCACCGCCGCCGCCACCGGGTGACCGGAGTAAGTGAAGCCGTGGTTGAAATCGCCGCCCTCGTTGAGCACCGCCACCACTTCGTCACGCACGATCAGGCCACCCATCGGGATGTAGCCGGACGTCAGGCCTTTGGCGATGGTCATCATGTGCGGCTTGAGGTCGTAGAAATCACTGCCGAACCATTCGCCGGTACGGCCGAAACCGCAGATCACTTCGTCAGCCACGAACAGAATGTCGTACTTGGCGAGGATTTCCTTGATGCGCGGCCAGTAGGTGTCTGGCGGAATGATCACGCCGCCGGCGCCCTGGATCGGCTCGGCAATGAAGGCACCGACGTTGTCCACGCCGACTTCGAGAATCTTCTCTTCCAGCTGATTGGCCGCCCAGATCCCGAACTCTTCCGGGGTCATGTCGCCGCCTTCGGCAAACCAGTACGGCTGGGCGATGTGGACGATGCCCGGAATCGGCAAGTCGCCCTGTTCATGCATGTAGGTCATGCCGCCCAGGCTCGCGCCGGCCACGGTGGAGCCGTGGTAGCCGTTCTTGCGGCTGATGATGACTTTCTTGTTCGGCTGGCCCTTGATCGCCCAGTAGTGGCGAACCATGCGCAGCATGGTGTCGTTGCCTTCGGAGCCGGAACCGGTGAAGAACACGTGGTTCATGCCTTCCGGCGCCACGTCGGCGATGGCCTTGGCCAGTTCCAGCGCCGGCGGGTGCGCGGTCTGGAAGAACAGGTTGTAGTAAGGCAGTTCGCGCATTTGTCTGGCGGCCGCATCGGCCAGCTCATCGCGTCCATAACCGATCGCCACACACCACAGACCCGCCATGCCATCGAGGATCTTGTTGCCCTCGCTGTCCCACAGGTACACGCCCTTGGCGTTGGTGATGATCCGTGGACCCTTTTCTTTCAGCTGCTTGAAGTCGCTGAAAGGGGCCAGGTGGTGATCGCTGCTGAGGGCTTGCCACTCACGGGTTTGCGGGTTGTTGCTGGTCATGCCAATTCTCCTTGTTATCGGTGAAGGCGCGGCGGCTGGCCACCGCGCCCGGCGTATCAGACGGCGAAGAGCAGGTATTCACGCTCCCAGGAACTGATCACGCGCTTGAAGTTTTCATGCTCGGCCCGCTTGACCGCGACGTAGCCGGTGATAAAGGTCTTGCCCAGATATTTCTCGATGGTCGCGCTGTTTTCCATGCGCTCCAGGGCGTCCTCGATGGTCAGCGGCAGGCGCAGGTTGCGGCGCTCGTAACCACGGCCCACGACTGGCGCGCTCGGGTTGATGCCTTCGACCATGCCGATGTAGCCGCAGAGCAGGCTTGCGGCAATCGCCAGGTACGGGTTGGCGTCCGCGCCCGGCAGACGGTTTTCCACCCGACGGTTCTGCGGGCCGGCGTCCGGGACGCGCAGGCCCACGGTGCGGTTTTCTTCGCCCCACTCCACGTTCACCGGCGCCGAGGTGTCCGGCAAGAAGCGGCGGAACGAGTTGACGTTCGGAGCGAACAGCGGCAGCAATTCAGGGATCAGCTTCTGCAAGCCACCGATGTGGTGCAGGAACAGCTGGCTCATGGTGCCGTCGTCATTGGAGAACACGTTCTTGCCGGTCTCGATGTCGACGATGCTCTGGTGCAGGTGCATCGCACTGCCCGGCTCGCCGGTCATCGGCTTGGCCATGAAGGTCGCGGCCACGTTGTGCTTCAGCGCAGCCTCACGCATGGTGCGCTTGAACACCAGAATCTGGTCGGCCAGCGACAACGCATCGCCGTGACGGAAGTTGATTTCCATCTGCGCCGTGCCGTCCTCGTGGATCAGCGTATCGAGGTCCAGCTCCTGCAATTCGCACCAGTCGTAGACATCTTCGAACAGCGGATCGAATTCGTTCGCCGCTTCGATGGAGAACGATTGGCGACCGATCTCCGGACGTCCGGAACGGCCGACCGGCGGCTGCAACGGATAGTCCGGGTCGTCGCTGCGCTTGGTCAGGTAGAACTCCATTTCCGGCGCCACGATCGGCTGCCAGCCCTTGTCGGCATAGAGTTTCAGGACTTTTTTGAGGACGTTGCGCGGCGACAGCTCGATCGGGTTGCCTTGCTTGTCGTAGGTGTCGTGGATCACCTGGGCGGTCGGCTCGATGGCCCATGGCACCAGGTACACGGCGTTCTGGTCGGGACGGCAGATCATGTCGATGTCGGCCGGGTCGAGCAGTTCGTAATAGATGTCGTCTTCGACGTAGTCGCCGGTCACGGTCTGCAACAGAACGCTCTCTGGCAGACGCATGCCTTTTTCGGCGATGAACTTGTTGGTCGGCGAGATCTTGCCCCGGGTGATGCCGGTCAAGTCGCCGATCATGCATTCGACTTCTGTGATCTTGTGGTCTTTCAACCAATCGGTGAGCTGGTCGAGGTTGTTACTCATAAATGCCTCTGGGCTGAGTCTCCTGACAGATGTCAGGCAATGTTTGACGCACCAGGCGTCGCGTTAAAGGGCCTTGCTCGCGCGCAGTGCCGGCTTACGCCTGGCACCGCGCATAGACAATGAAGGAGGAGCTTACCTGCCCTTTACGCTGGTGTTGCATTTCCTGTGCACATTCCGGGTGTGCAGAATCACGGGCACGGCGACGGACGCGATGCAGGCCGGGAGCGGGAAAGAGATCTATATTGAAAGTAGAACCGTTAAAGAGGATGCCCTCGCACACGTCCGGAATATCGGACGCTGCCGCTCGATCTGCCATGGGCAGGGAGATCGCTGGCACGTTGCAGGCCTTGCGGGCCGTGCTGCGGACGGACGTGTCGCCACTGATGTGATAAGCATGCAGACCGGACTGCAAAGAGCAGTCGGTGACGCCGATTAACGGCAGGCGAGACATGAAGCACCCCGGTATTATTGCTGTTATGGGTTTGACCCGAGCTTAGCCTTGTTCATTTTTTTACACAACACCCCCGTAAAAAATACAACACGGCCTGCTCAAGCCTGCGGGTGGCGCGTCCTTCACGGATAAAAAAATGCCCCAAAGTGCCCCATAAATGCCCTCGTGGCGCTTTTTCAGGGCAGAAAAGGCCTCGCTTGACTTCGGCAGGCCGTTCGGGTTGACTGAAACCAGAAAAGATCAATGATTGATATTTTTAACAACAAAGGTGTTGCATCATGTCGGTACCCCCGCGTGCCGTTCAGCTTAACGAAGCGAACGCGTTCCTTAAGGAACATCCTGAGGTTCTGTACGTTGACCTTCTGATTGCGGATATGAATGGTGTGGTGCGCGGCAAGCGCATCGAACGCACCAGCCTCCACAAGGTTTACGAGAAAGGCATCAACCTGCCGGCCTCTCTATTTGCTCTGGATATCAATGGTTCGACGGTGGAAAGCACCGGTCTGGGCCTGGACATCGGCGACGCCGACCGTATCTGCTATCCAATCCCCGATACCCTGTGCAACGAGCCATGGCAGAAGCGCCCGACCGCGCAACTGTTGATGACCATGCACGAACTCGAAGGTGACCCTTTCTTCGCCGATCCGCGCGAAGTGCTCCGTCAAGTTGTTGCAAAGTTTGACGAGCTTGGCCTAACCATCTGCGCCGCATTCGAACTCGAGTTCTACCTGATCGACCAGGAAAACGTGAACGGCCGCCCTCAGCCGCCACGCTCGCCGATCTCCGGCAAACGTCCGCACTCGACCCAGGTCTACCTGATCGACGACCTCGACGAGTACGTCGACTGCCTCCAGGACATTCTGGAAGGTGCCAAAGAGCAAGGCATCCCGGCCGACGCCATCGTCAAGGAAAGTGCCCCGGCGCAGTTCGAAGTGAACCTGCACCACGTCGCCGACCCGATCAAGGCGTGCGACTACGCAGTCCTGCTCAAGCGTCTGATCAAGAACATCGCCTACGACCATGAAATGGACACCACTTTCATGGCCAAGCCGTACCCGGGCCAGGCAGGCAACGGTCTGCACGTCCACATTTCGGTTCTCGACAAACAAGGCAAAAACATTTTTGCCAGCGAGGATCCCGAGCAGAACGCCGCGCTGCGTCACGCGATCGGCGGTGTGCTCGAGACCCTGCCCGCGCAGATGGCTTTCCTCTGCCCGAACGTCAACTCCTACCGTCGTTTCGGCGCACAGTTCTACGTGCCGAACTCGCCGAGCTGGGGCCTGGATAACCGCACCGTGGCCCTGCGCGTACCGACCGGCTCCGCCGACGCGGTCCGTCTGGAACACCGCGTGGCCGGCGCCGACGCCAACCCGTACCTGCTGATGGCATCGGTGCTGGCGGGCGTGCACCACGGTCTGACCAACAAGATCGAGCCACCGGCCCCGACCGAAGGCAACAGCTACGAGCAGAACGAGCAGAGCCTGCCGAACAACTTGCGCGATGCCCTGCGCGAGCTGGACGACAGCGAGGTGATGGCCAAGTACATCGATCCGAAATACATCGATATCTTCGTCGCCTGTAAAGAGAGCGAGCTGGAGGAGTTCGAACACTCCATCTCCGACCTCGAGTACAACTGGTACCTGCACACCGTTTAAGCGGATTGCAGCAAACGAAAACGCCGTTGGCTTCTCAGCCAGCGGCGTTTTTTTATTGGCCTCTGTGGCAGAGATTCAAGCTCTGCGTACAATGCCCGCTGCCCCGCAGGAGACTTTCATGACGCGTCCCGCCCCCGTCCGCAAACCCCGTGCCCGCAGTCAGGCGCGGATCGATTCGATACTCGACGCCGCACGCACGCTGCTGGCCGCCGAGGGCGTGGCGAGCCTGTCGATCTACAGCGTGGCCGAGCGCGCGCAGATTCCGCCCTCCTCGGTCTACCACTTCTTCGCCAGCGTCCCGGCGCTGCTTGAAGCCCTGACGGCGGACGTGCACGCAGCCTTCCGCGCCTGCCTGCAAGCGCCGATCGACCACGCCGCCCTGCGCAACTGGCGTGACCTGTCGCGGCTGGTCGAAGAGCGGATGCTGCAGATCTACGGCGAGGATGCCGCCGCCCGGCAACTGATCCTCGCGCAACACGGTCTGACCGAAGTCACCCAGGCCGACCGCCAGCACGACCTCGAACTCGGCGACCTGATGCACAAGCTGTTCGATCATCACTTCGAACTGCCGCGCCTGCCGGATGACGTGGATGTGTTCGCGCTGGCCATGGAACTGGGCGACCGCGTCTACGCCCGTTCGGTGCAGCAGCATGGGCAGATCACCCCGCGCATGGCCGAAGAAGGGATGCGAGTGTTCGATGCCTATATCGGGCTGTATCTGCCGCCCTATCTGCCGAAAAGAATCCTTAAATGATCGTTCCCACGCTCTGCGTGGGAATGCCTCCGGGGACGCTCCGCGTTCAGTGACGCGGAGCGTGGGAACGATCACTCGACCGCACTGACCATAAAAAACCCCGAAGGGCTCACACCCTTCGGGGTTGTTTTTTACTCACAGACTTACAACTTGGCGATGGACACCTCGGTGGATTTCACGAAGGCGATCACTTCGCTGCCGACCTCCAGTTCCAGTTCCTTGACCGAACGGGTGGTGATCACCGACGTGACGATGCCGGAAGCGGTCTGCACGTCGATTTCCGACAGCACGTCGCCGAGAACGATCTCCTTGATCGAGCCTTTGAACTGGTTGCGTACGTTGATGGCTTTGATAGTCATGGCACTGATTCCTGTCGTTTGCTTGAGTTATTGAGCCCAACGCAGTTGCGTCGGCAAGGGTGAAACGGGTTCCGGCGCCGGCGGCTCGCCGGGCAGGGACAACACACGATTGAGTACTTCGGTTTCCAGCGCGGCCAGGCGATGTGAGCCTCGTACCCGAGGGCGCGGCAGCTCTATTGGCAGATCGAGACCGATTTCGCCGTCCTCGATCAGAATCACCCGGTCGGCAATCGCCACCGCTTCGCTGACGTCGTGGGTCACCAGCAACACGGTGAAACCATGTTGTTGCCAGAGACGTTCGATCAGTTGCTGCATCTCGATCCGGGTCAGCGCATCCAGCGCACCCAGCGGCTCGTCGAGCAGCAACAGACGCGGTTGATGAATCAGCGCCCGAGCCAGCGCCACGCGCTGCTTCTGCCCGCCGGACAGCGCCGCCGGCCATTCACTGGCGCGATCGGCGAGACCGACTGCATCCAGCGCCTGCAAGGCCTGCGGGCGCCAGTTGTCCTTGAGGCCGAGACCGACGTTGTCGATGATCTTTTTCCACGGCAGCAGCCGCGCTTCCTGGAACATCAGCCGGGTGTCATCCCGGGCATCGCTGAGCGGTGCAGCACCCGCCAGCAGATCGCCGCCGGTGGGTTGATCGAGGCCGGCCAGCAAGCGCAGCAAGGTGCTTTTGCCGCATCCGCTGCGCCCGACCACGGCGACGAACTGCCCCGCCGGAATGTGCAGATCGATGTCTCGCAGCACCTGCCGCGCGCCGAAGGTCTTTCGCAGGTTGCGCACCGCCAGCGGAATCCCGCGCAGCAGGCGTGGAGGTTGTTGAGCGGTCATGCCGCACCTCCTTTCGCCACTTGATACGCCGGATGCCAGCGCAGCCAGACGCGCTCAAGGCCACGGGCAGCGAGGTCGGCCAGCTTGCCGAGCACCGCGTACAGCAGAATCGCCAGCACCACCACGTCGGTCTGCAAAAACTCCCGGGCGTTCATCGCCAGGTAACCGATGCCGGAGCTGGCAGAAATGGTTTCTGCCACGATCAGCGTCAGCCACATGAAGCCAAGGGCGAAGCGCACACCGACCAGAATCGAAGGCAGCGCGCCCGGCAGAATCACCTGCCAGAATAGGCTGAAACCGGACAGGCCATAACTGCGCGCCATCTCCACCAGCGCCGGATCGACGTTGCGGATGCCGTGATAGGTGTTGAGGTAGATCGGGAACAACGTGCCCAACGCCACCAGAAAAATCTTCGCCGACTCGTCGATGCCGAACCACAGAATCACCAGCGGAATCAGCGCCAGGTGCGGCACGTTGCGGATCATCTGCACCGAGCTGTCGAGCAGACGCTCGCCCCACTTCGACAAACCGGTGATGAAACCCAGCACCAGGCCGATGCTGCCACCGATGGTGAAGCCCAGCGCGGCGCGCCAGCCGCTGATTGCCAGGTGCGTCCAGATTTCGCCGCTGCGCACCAGACTCACGCCGGCTTCGATCACCGCCACCGGTGCCGGCAGAATCCGCGTCGACAACCAGCCTGCCGACACCGACAACTGCCACACCCCCAGCAACAACACCGGCAACGCCCAAGGCGCGAGGCTGTGGATAAATTTCTTCATGGCAGCGCCTCAGCTCTGGGACGCGGCTTTGGGAAGAATGTCGTTGGCCACCATCTCGCCGAACGGGCTGACGTAACCGGCGCTTTTCGGCAGTTCCGGGCGCTCGACGTCGAGGTGCGGAAACAACAGCTCGGCCACGCGATAGGATTCTTCGAGGTGTGGATAACCGGAGAAGATGAAGGTATCGATGCCCAGATCCGCGTATTCCTTCACCCGTGCCGCCACGGTCGGGCCGTCACCGACCAGCGCCGTACCGGCACCGCCGCGCACCAGACCGACGCCGGCCCACAGGTTCGGGCTGACTTCGAGGTTGTCGCGGCTGCCGCCGTGCAGCGCGGCCATGCGTTGCTGACCGACCGAATCGAACCGCGCCAGCGAGGCCTGGGCACGCTTGATGGTGTCGTCGTCCAGATGAGAAATCAGACGATCCGCCGCTTGCCAGGCTTCGGCGTTGGTTTCCCGCACGATCACATGCAGACGGATGCCGAAGCGTACGGTGCGGCCGAGCTTGGCAGCCTTGGCGCGAACCTGTTCGATCTTCTCGGCGACTGCCGCGGGCGGCTCGCCCCAGGTCAGCACCATTTCCACTTGCTCGGCGGCCAGATCCTGCGCGGCTTCCGACGAGCCGCCAAAGTACAGTGGCGGACGCGGTTGCTGGATCGGCGGATAGAGCAATTTGGCGCCCTTCACGCTGATGTGCTCGCCGTCGTAATCCACGGTTTCGCCCTCCAGCACACGGCGCCAGATCCGGGTGAATTCCACCGAGGCCTGATAGCGCGCTTCGTGATCGAGGAACAGACCGTCACCCGCCAACTCTTCCGGATCGCCACCGGTCACCAGGTTGAACAGCGCACGGCCGCCGGACAGACGATCCAGGGTCGCGGCCTGACGCGCCGCCACCGTCGGGGAAATGATCCCGGGGCGCAGGGCGACGAGGAATTTCAGACGCTGGGTCACCGGGGTCAGCGAGGCCGCCACCAGCCACGAGTCCTCGCAGGAACGGCCGGTGGGAATCAGCACGCCGCCAAAACCCAGTCGATCCGCTGCTTGCGCGACCTGTTGCAGATAGCCGTGGTCGACGGCGCGGGCGCCTTCGGCGGTGCCAAGGTAATGGCCGTCGCCGTGGGTCGGCAGGAACCAGAAGATGTTGAGGCTCATGGAGTGGTCTCCTTGGGGATTCGAATTACTGGGCCTGGGTGGCCGAGCTTTGGGCCACAGCGGCCGGTGGGGTCCAGATCACGTCCTTGATGCTCAGCGGCTTGGGAATCAGCTTGAGCTGGTAGAAGGTGTCGGCGATTTTCTGTTGTGCGGCGACCACTTCCGGGGTCAGGAACAGCGCGCCGTAACCCTGGCGTTTCACCGAGGTCAGGGTGATGTCTGCCGGCAGGCCGAGCAGCGGCGACACCTGTTGGGTGACGTCTTGCGGGTTGGCTTTGGACCACTCGCCGACGGCGCGCACTTCGTCCACGAGGGTCTTGATCACCTCGGGATTTTTCTGTGCATAGGGTTTGGTCGCCAGGTAGAACTGGTGGTTGTCGACGATGCCTTTGCCGTCACGCAGGGTGTGCGCTTGCAGCTGTTTCTCGGCGGCAGCCTGGTAGGGGTCCCAGATGACCCAGGCGTCGACGCTGCCACGTTCGAACGCGGCGCGGGCATCGGCCGGCGGCAGGAATACGGTTTGAATGTCGGTGTACTTGAGGCCGGCGTCTTCCAGCGCACGCACCAGCAGGTAGTGAACGTTGGAGCCTTTGTTCAGGGCGACTTTCTTGCCCTTGAGATCCGCCACCGATTTGATCGGCGAATCTTTCGGCACGAGGATCGCTTCGCTGTTCGGCGCTGGTGGCTCGTAGGCGACGTAGAGCAGGTCGGCACCGGCTGCCTGGGCGAAGACCGGCGGGGTTTCGCCGGTGACACCGAAGTCGATCGAGCCGACGTTCAGGCCTTCCAGCAATTGCGGGCCGCCGGGGAATTCAGTCCATTGCACGTCGACGCCTTGGGCGGCGAGGCGTTTTTCCAGGGTGCCCTTGGCTTTGAGCAGCACCAGGGTGCCGTACTTCTGATAACCGATTCTTAGCGTCTCGGCTTGAGCTTGAGTGATGGCGCCGAAGGACACAGCCGCAGCAAACAGAGCGACCAGACCACGACGCAAAAATACAGTGCGCATAGCGCTCTCCTTTTTTGCTGTTGGGTTTTGGCTGCACCTGCTTGCCCGTTGGCGGGCGAGTAAGGCCAGTACTTCAAATTTCGATGTGGCTCAAATGCTCCAGCGAGCACTCAACAAACGTTCGTTCAACAACCCCGGCTCCAGTGGCTTCGGCCGACGGGCCATGGCGCTGACAAACTGGTCCAGCGCTTCATGCAACCGCTGCTCCAGCGCCGGTGCCAGCTGCGCCTGGGCACTGCCCTCGCCGTAGGCGATCTGGCTGTCCTCGGCAAAAATACCTTGCAGCATTTCCTGGGCTTTCAATGCCGACAGCACAGGTTTGAGGGCGTAATCGACCACCAGCATGTGGGCGATGCTGCCGCCGGTGGCCATCGGCAAAACAATCTTGTGGTTCAGCGCACGTTCGGGCAGCAGATCCAGCACGGTCTTCAGAGCGCCGGAAAACGACGCCTTGTACACCGGCGTGGCGATCAGCAGGCCATCGGCGTTTTCAATCTGTTGCAGCAGGTGGAGCACCTTCGGGCTGTCGAAGCGGGCGTGGAGCAGGTCTTCAGCCGGAAAGTCCCGCACCTGATAACTCACCACTTCCACCCCTTGCTGCTGCAACCAGCGTTGCGAGCGCTCCAGCAACACCCCGGAGCGGGAACGTTGACCGGGACTGCCACCGAGTGAGACGACCAGCATTCAGAAGATTCCTTGCGCGTTACAGGCGATTCGCGGGTTGCGGTCTCGCTTCAATGACAGTGACCTTACCAGCTCATTTATATATCCATAAATCATATTTATTCATTTGGTTATTCTTTAAAGAGATATGTATTTCACTTTCCTGCGGGCAAAAAAACAGGCCGTGAAAACGGCCTGAAACCCTGCATCGTGTTCGTACTGATCGCTCCCTAGCACTGATGATCGTTCCCACGCTCTGCGTGGGAATGAATCCATGGACGCTCCGCGTCCACTGTGACGCAGAGCGTCACGGGCGGCATTCCCACGCGGAGCGTGGGAACGATCTGCAACGAGGTGTGCCCGGTCAGATCACTTGTTCGGCTGTGGGGTCAGGCGCAGGTAGGGCTTCACCGCGCGGTAGCCCTTCGGAAAGCGTTGCCTGATTTCGTCTTCGTCCTTGAGCGACGGCACGATCACCACGTCTTCACCGTCCTGCCAGTTGGCCGGGGTGGCCACCTTGTAGTTGTCGGTGAGCTGCAGCGAATCGATCACCCGCAGAATCTCGTGGAAGTTGCGCCCGGTGCTCGCCGGGTAGGTGATGGTCAGGCGGATCTTCTTGTTCGGATCGATCACGAACAGCGAACGCACGGTCAGGGTGTCGTTGGCGTTCGGATGGATCAGATCGTACAGATCGGAGACCTTGCGATCGGCGTCGGCCAGGATCGGGAAGTTGACGATGGTGTTCTGCGTTTCGTTGATGTCTTCGATCCACTTGTGGTGCGAATCCACCGGATCGACCGACAGCGCAATGGCTTTCACGCCACGTTTGCTGAACTCATCCTTGAGCTTGGCAGTGAAGCCCAACTCGGTGGTGCAGACCGGGGTGAAGTCCGCCGGGTGAGAAAACAGCACGCCCCAGCTATCGCCCAGCCATTCGTGGAAACGAATCTTGCCGGCGCTGGAATCCTGTTCGAAATCGGGGGCGATATCGCCAAGTCTGAGGCTCATGGTGCGGCTCCTGATGAGTTGTTGGAGACCTCAACTGTAGCTCGGGATTTGTTCTTCTGAAAAAGAATAAATAACGAAATATTTATATCGTTATTGAATATTAAACATCTGTTCACTGGACGCCCCGCAGCATCGCGACGAACATCGCCCACAAGGTTCGAGAAGGCCTTGAGTTGCTGTAAAGAGGGGAACATCGGGAAAGGCTTACGGGGGTGAGCCGGACCCGAAACGCAAAAGCCCCGTCCGGCGCGATGCCGGACGGGGCTTTTTTACATCGGGCTTTTTACATCAGTGCAGGAGCGCGCTATTACAGCAGCGGGATCGAGTAGCTGACGATCAGGCGGTTTTCGTCCTGGTCACGCTGACCTGGAATGTCGTTGCGCCAGGTAGCGTTTTTCCACATCAGACCCAGGTTTTTCAGCGGGCCTTCTGGTACCACGTAACCAACAGTCAGGTCGCGTTCCCACTCGGAACGACCGCTGCCAGCCACCGGGTGAGCAGGCGTGTTGGCGATGGTGTCGATGTTATCGCCACGCAGGTAAACCACACCGGCGGTCAGGCCTGGCAGGCCGACTTTCGCGAAGTCGTACGAGTAGCGTGCTTGCCAGGTGCGCTCGCCGGCACGGCCGAACTTCTGGATTTGCATGTCGGTGATGGTGTAGTTCGACGAACCATCACCTTGGTTCAGCCAAGGGAAGTCGCTGCTGCCATTGGAAACCTGATAGCCGCCACCGAAGGTGTGACCGGCCACGGTGTACAGGAACAAGCCGCTGTACAGGTTGTTGTCGACTTTACCGCGACCAGCACGGAAGCCTTGGTAGTTACCCGAACTGAAATAGTTCGAATCATGGCCGTTGGCACCGTCATCGGAGCTGTTGAAATAACGGAAGTCGGACTTCAGCACGCCTGGGCCGATTGCCCAGTTGTGAACCAGACCCAGGAAGTGTTGCTTGTAGAAGTCTTCCAGGTTGCCGTAGTAGTACTGGGCAGTCAGGTCTTTGGTGATCTTGTAGTCACCGCCGGCGTAGATGAATTTGTTGCTGTCGCGGAAAGTTGCGCCACGGGAGTTGGCACCACCGATCGACAGGTTTTCGTTGTTGCTGGAGTTACGACCTTTCACTTCTTCGATCTGACCGCCAACCAAAGTCAGGTCCTTGATCTCGCCGGAAGTGATCTGACCGCCCTGCCAGGTTTGTGGCAGCAGACGGCCATCGTTGGTCACGATAACCGGGTTCTTCGGCTGCAGAGTACCCAGCTTCAGTTCGGTCTGGGAGATCTTGGCCTTGGCAGTCAGGCCCAGGCTGGAGAAATTATCAACCGCTTCACCGTTGGACTTGCTTGGGAACACGGTGCCGCCGTAAGAAGCGCCAGTGGCGCCGTTAGTGCCGCCACCCGAATCCAGACGAACGCCCAGCAGGCCGATAGCATCAATACCGAAGCCTACGGTGCCTTGGGTGTAACCGGAGATGAAACGCAGATCGAAGCCTTGGCCCCATTCTTCGTTCTTGTTCTGCACGCCGGAGGCGGTTTTGGCAGCGCCATCGCGGTTGTCAGTGTTGATATAGAAGTTACGCAGCCCCAGGGTGGCCTTGCTGTCTTCGATGAAACCGGCGGCGCCTGCCTGCTGCGCCAAAACCCCTACGGCCACGGCCAGGGCCAAGGTGGACTTGTTCATGTTTCGCTCCTCTCGTTTCTATTTCTTTTGCTTTTTTTTTGCTGTCGGCTCCGGATCAATTGCCCGAAAACCTGGAACACCTAACGCTGCGGATCTCTTAGCCCCGTCAAAGCCGCGGAAGCATACCTCGTCATAATCTCGAAAAGAATTGTTCCACTCTTTTTAAGAACGTCGAGACATATACAAACGCGCGACAGAATCGAGGTATCGGCTCAATCGCCGATTCCTGAACCCTTCAGATTGTCGAGGGACAAAAATGCCAAAACACCGCAGCGCATTCCGGACGTCGGACGGTCTACTCTAGACTGACGCCGAAAAACACAAAAAGAATAAAAAACACTCAATAAGTAACATTCAGGAATATGGAATAAAAGGCAAAAAAAACCTTGCCGAGCGGCAAGGTCTTTTTTCAGCACCTTTTACAGGAAGCTATAGGTGTAGTTGAAGATCAGACGGGTCTGATCCTGATCGGCAATATTGATCTGGCTGCCACGATAAACACCATTGCGCAGTGTCACGCCGAAGCCTTTGAGTACGCCCTCTTGAACGGTGTAATCAATACGCATGTCTCGCTCCCACTCGGACATGTCGCTACCGGTACCGTTCGTTGCCTTGATGTTTTCGCCATGCAGATAAGCGATCGAGGCTTTGAGGCCCGGTACGCCCAGACCTGCGAAGTCATAGGAATACTGTCCGAAGGTGGTGTTTTCACCGGCACGGACAAAGCCGTTAACCATGGCGTCAGTGAACAAATAGAAACTGGTCCCACCGGCACCTTCGGGACGACCGTTGCCATCCACCACGTTGCCTTGGTTCAAGTAGACGAAACCACCGTCATCGTTGACGCGTTGATGGCCGAGCAAGAACGCGTTGCCACCCAAGGTGTATGTGAACATGGCGCTCCAGGTCTTGTTATCGACCTCGCCCGGGTTCCTGGCATAACCACCGTTGTTATTGAAGCGGTAGCCTGCCTCCCCGTTCTTGCCATCGGAGCTGCTGTCAAAATAGCGGATATCGGTCTTGAACGACTGGTTGGTGCCGATCGGAAGAACATGCACCAGGCCGAAGAAGTTCTGCTTGTAATAATCCTGCAGGTTGGAGTGGTAGTACTGCAGGGTCAGGTCTTTGGTGACCTTCCAGTCGGCGCCTGCATAGCGGAACTGATTGCTGTCCTGCGTACCACCAGCCACTGCCAGGCCAGTGCTGTTTGTCGAGGCACGACCCACTGCATGCTCGAGCTGACCGGCGTTGAAGGTGACGTTATCGATTTCCTTGGAGGTGACCGTGCCACCCTCGAAGGTTTGAGGCAGCAGGCGGCTATCGTTCGCGACCAGAATCGGCAAGTTAGGTTGCAGAGCACCACCCAAGTGAGCTTCGGTCTTGGACAGACGTGCCTTGACGTTACCCGCTATGCGGCTCCAGGAATGTGTTGCCGAGCCGTCGGAATCACTTGGGGAGAACGTGTTGCTGTCCGGGTGGTGCCCACGTCCACCATCCAGGTGAATGCCGCTGATCGCCTGCACATCCAGACCAAACCCGACCGTGCCCTGAGTGAAACCGGAGAGGTAATCGAACTTGAAGCCCTGCGCGGTCTCTTTCTGATCGGCGCCGCCATCACGGTTATCGTTGTTGTAGTACATGGTGCGGGAGCTCAGGGAAGCCTTGCTGTCTTCGATGAAACCCGCGGCACCTGCCTGCTGCGCCAATACCCCAAAGGCCACAGCCACGGCCAAGGTGGACTTATTCATTGTCAAGCTCCTCTCGTTTCTAATTCTTGTTTTCCCGGCCCGGATCGACGCCCGAGTCCCAAGGTTAGCGATTAGCGCCAGAGCGTGACTCACAAGTCAATCGTAACCATGTGTGTCTACGACCATAGTCTAATCTCCGGTTTTTTGGTCCATGCAGTTTCATGAGTTCGTCATGAATCCGAAAAGAATTGATGTCTTCTTTTCTAATACCCTTTAGGAATTTAAACCCCGCGTTTAAAGGCTCGAGTGCTCCCCACGCGAACGCGACGATCAATTTCTGAAGAGTATTTGAATCACCCTGTCGAGAGTGATTTGTGCTGAAGCAATCCGGAAACATTTCCATCACAACAACTGCCAACCCGCGCAATATCCAGATCAATTGTTACATTTTGTGTATCGGGATATTTTTTTCACGCACAACGCATCCGCCTTGCCGAATTGACCTGGCTCGATGCAGCAATTGTGTTCAGTGACGTTGAATCAGGAGGAGTACTGCAGAAAGCGGCTGAGTGGGGAGCTTGCGGCCTGCATCTGCTGCCCCACAGCCTGATGAGTCAAAGCGTCTTTTCGAAGATCTTCGAATTGCGCTGATAGTTATAGAGCGAAGCCCGCGCCGCCGGCAGGCGCTCGACGCTGCTCGGTTCGAAACCGCGCTCGCGGAACCAGTGGGCCGTGCGGGTGGTGAGGACGAACAGGGTCTTCAGACCCTGCGCCCGGGCGCGGGTTTCGATGCGCTCGAGCAGTTCGTCGCCACGACCGCCATGGCGATACTCGGGATTCACCGCCAGGCACGCCAGCTCGCCGGCATCCGAATCGGCAATCTGATACAGCGCCGCACAGGCGATGATCATTCCTTCACGCTCGACCACGCTGAACTGCTCGATTTCACGCTCCAGCACTTCACGGGACCGACGCACCAGAATCCCCTGCTCCTCCAGCGGGCTGATCAGATCGAGCAAGCCGCCGACATCCTCAATAGCCGCCTCGCGCACCAGTTCGAATTGCTCCTGGGCCACCAGCGTACCGCCACCGTCACGGGTGAACAGTTCGGTCAGCAGCGCACCGTCCTCGGCATAACTGACGATATGGCTGCGCGCCACGCCGCCACGACAGGCTTCGGCGGCAGCGTCCAGCAGTTCCGCCTGATAGTTGCTGCCCAGACGCTGCAAGTGCGCCGGCACCTGTTGCGGGCGCAGCTCACGCACCAGTTTGCCGTTTTCGTCGATCAGACCGGGGTCGGCACCGAACAGCAGCAACTTGTCGGCACCCAGATCGATCGCAGCACGGGTCGCCACGTCTTCACAGGCCAAGTTGAAGATTTCACCGGTCGGCGAATAGCCCAGCGGCGACAGCAGCACGATGGAGCGCTCGTCAAGCAGGCGGTTGATGCCCTTGCGGTCGACCCGGCGTACTTCGCCGGTGTGGTGATAGTCGACACCTTCCAGCACGCCGATCGGCCGTGCCGTCACGAGGTTGCCGCTGGCCACCCGCAGACGCGAGCCCTGCATCGGCGACGAAGCCATGTCCATCGACAGGCGCGCTTCGATGGCGATGCGCAGCTGACCGACCGCGTCGATCACGCACTCCAGCGTCGCGGCATCAGTGATGCGCATGCCGTGGTGGTAGTGCGGGGTCAGGCCGCGGGCGGCGAGACGGGTCTCAATCTGTGGGCGAGAACCATGAACCAGCACCAGCCGCACGCCGAGGCTGTGCAGCAGCACGATGTCGTGGACGATATTGCCGAAATTCGGATGCTCGACGCCGTCGCCCGGAAGCATGACGACGAAGGTGCAATCGCGGTGAGCATTGATATAGGGAGACGCGTGGCGAAGCCAATTGACGTATTCGGGCATGAACCTGGGCCTGTAATAAATAGCAGCCGGAAAAGGGGCGAAACGGAAAACGCACAGCGGGCTGATGGTTATCGTCGGAACAGGCTTGGCGACACGCGCGCTCTCCTCATGAATACGGGTGGGTGTGTGGGCAATTTATACAGCTTTAAGACAGTAATGTTCGATCAACTGCCGCAATAGATGCACGGTAGGCTGCAAACGTGACATTTCGAGGTACTCGTCCGGCTGGTGCGCACAAGCGATGTCGCCGGGGCCGAGGACGATGGTTTCGCAGCCAAGGCGCTGAAGATAAGGCGCTTCGGTGCCGAACGCTACCGCTTCGGCCGCGTGGCCGGTGAGTTTTTCGGCAATTCGCACCAGTTCCGCGTCTTCGGCCTGCTCGAACGGCGGCACTTCGGGAAACAGCGGTGCGTAATCGATCTTCACCTGATGGCGTTCGGCGACCGGATTGAGCCTGTGCAGAATCTCGCTGCGCAAGACCTTGGGGTCCATCCCCGGCAGCGGCCGCAGGTCGAATTCCAGCGAACACTGGCCGCAGATGCGGTTGGGGTTGTCGCCACCGTGGATACAGCCGAAGTTCATGGTCGGCTGCGGCACGCTGAACTGCGGGTTGTTGAATTCGCGCTGCCACAACAGGCGCAGGCCGCGCAGTTCGCCGATGGCGTCGTGCATTGCTTCGAGAGCGCTGTGTCCCAGACGCGGATCCGACGAATGGCCGCTCTGCCCGAGGATATCGATGCGCTCCATCATGATGCCCTTGTGCATACGGATAGGCTTGAGCCCGGTCGGCTCGCCGATCACCGCCGCCCGGCCCAGCGGCCGCCCTGCTTCAGCCAGCGCCCTGGCACCGGACATCGAGCTTTCTTCATCGCAGGTGGCAAGGATCAGCAGCGGTTGCTTGAACGGCTGGTCGAGCAGCGGTTGCACGGCTTCGATGATCAGGGCGAAAAAGCCCTTCATGTCGCAACTGCCGAGGCCGACCCAGCGGCCATCGACTTCGGTGAGTTTCAGCGGGTCGGTTTTCCACAGCACATCGTCGTACGGCACCGTGTCGCTGTGCCCGGCCAGCACCAGCCCGCCGGGGCCGCTGCCGAAACTGGCGAGCAGGTTGAATTTCCCGGGACTGACCTGCTGGATGTCGCAAGCGAAACCGAGGTCGCCGAGCCAGCCCGCGAGCAGGTCGATTACCGCCCGGTTGGACTGATCGAGGCCCGGCTGGGTGCAACTGACCGACGGCGCGGCGATCAGTGCAGCGAACTGGTCTTGCATGGACGGCAAAGGCATCGCTGACTCCAACTCCCGGATTGAGGTTCATCATAGAACCATCCGGCGCCGAGAATAAACCGCCGCAAAGCGTAGGAAGGTTCAGTCCTGTACACTGCACGACCTTGGCAGCCACACATTCCCCCGGCTGCGCTCCCGATCCTGGATTTTCCGGCCATGCAGAAAGAAACCGAAATCAAACTCCGCGTCAGCCGCGAAACCCTCGCCGCCCTGCGCGAGCACCCTCTCCTGAAAAAACGCAACAAAAGTGGCTGGGAACGCCGTGAGTTGATGAATCAATACTTCGACACGCCCGAGCGTGACCTGGCCCGGGCCAAGGTTGCCCTGCGCCTGCGCAAGGACGGCGAAGAAGTGATTCAGACCCTCAAGACCCGTGGCCAGAGCGTCGCCGGCCTGTCCGAGCGTAACGAGTACGACTGGCACCTGCCCAAAGCCAAGCTCGACGTGAAGAAACTCGACGGCGAGTGCTGGCCCGAGTCCCTTGCCGAGCTGGACAAGAAAACCCTGAAGCCGATCTTCACCACCGATTTCGTCCGCGAACGCGCCGAAATCGCCTGGGGCCGTGGCAAGACCAAAGTGGTCATCGAAGCCGCGCTGGACCTGGGCCACGTGGTGGTCGGCAAGCAAAAAGAAGAAATCTGCGAGCTGGAACTGGAACTGCGCGAAGGCGAACCTGCCGCGCTGCTGGAACTGGCCGCCGAACTGGCCGAAACCCTGGCCCTGATGCCGTGCGACATCAGCAAGGCCGAGCGCGGTTATCGCCTGTACGACGCCAACAGCTACTCGCTGAGCCTGCCGGCGCCGGCCATTACCGCCGAAACGCCGCTGGACGACGCCTTCGCCGCCCTGGCCTGGCACTTGCTCGGCAGCAGTCAACGTCTGGCCGAACAGTATCGTTTCAACGGTCACTGGCGCCTGCTGCAGGACTGGGTCGAGAACCTTGCGGAAATGCGCGCCCTGCTGAGCAGCCTCGGCCAGGCCGCGCCCCGTCAGTCGACCCACGACTTGCGCGTTGCGCTGGATGCACTGCTGGAAGACTGGCGCCCGCTGGTACAGGTCGGCATCGAAGACGAAGACGTGCGCAAAGCCGCGCCGGAGCAGTTCCTCGAAGAACTGGAAGACCCGCGCTGGGGCCTGTTCTCGCTGAACGCTTCGCGCTGGTTGCTGGCCCGCACCTGGACGGCAGACCGCAACACCCGTGGCAATCGCCAGGGTGCCGCGCAGTTGCAAAGCTGGCTGCCGCGCCTGCTGGGCGAAGAAGCCACTTCGCTGCAATTGCAGCGTTATCAGCAGCAACCGGAAGATCTGGCCGAGCAACTGCCGCGCATCGAGCGCATCCAGGTCTGGCTGCACCACGCGCGCAACGTGCTGGACATCCCGGAAATGGATCGTCTGTACGGCGAGCTGAACAAACTGGCGCAACTGGCCAACGAGCCGACCATCACTGACGAACTGCTCGATGCACGCAAGCATCAGGCGATTGCGGTGTACCAGAATCGCGCCTGGAAAATGCTGCTGCGCATGTAACACCGCCATCGCCAGCAGACTGTGATCGTTCCCACGTCGAGGCGTCGAACCGTCTGCGTGGGAATACCTCAATGGACGCTCTGCGTCCGCTTTGGGACGCGGAGCGTCCCGGGCTGCATTCCCACGCAGAGTGTGGGAACGATCATCAAATCAGCGCAGTACCGGCAGGCTCGTCGTCGACTTGATCTCCGACAACGCCACAATCGAATTCACTTCCTGAATCCCCGGCACCAGCGACAGCTTCTCGAAGAAGAATCGCTCATACGCCTCGATATCCGCCGCGACGATCCGCAGCAGGAAATCCACCGCCCCCATCAGCACATAACACTCCAGCACTTCGGGAAAGCCGCGAATCGCCTCGGTGAACTCAGTGAAGTTCGAGCGCCCATGGGCGTTGAGTTTGATCTCGGCGAAGATCTGCGTGTTCAGGCCGATCTTCTTGCGATCGAGCAAAGTCACCTGACCACGAATGATCCCCTCCTCCTTCATTCGCTGAATTCGCCGCCAGCAGGGCGACTGCGACAGGCCGACCTGTTCGGCAATCTGTGCGCTGGACAGGGAAGCGTCCTCTTGCAGCAACGCGAGAATGCGTCGGTCGTAACTGTCCAGCTCACTGTGCATAAATAATCCTCGGTATCAGCCAATAGCGAATTGATCCAGCCGATCAATCGCAGAATCGGCTCATCTTAGATAAGAAATGCCCGGCATCGAATGTAAAAATTTCTCCACTGACTCCGGAGACCTGCCATGCCACACCTCAAAGCCGTCAACACCCCCGCGCCCCGTGCCGATGTGTGGAACGCCAGCAACCCTCATTGCCTTGCGCAGTACCGGATCCTGGCCGAGGCCGAGCCGGATGTGCTGGTGCGGGTGCTGAACCTGTTCGCCTTGCAGTTCCTCACCCCGGAACAGGTCAATGTCCAGCGAATGGACGATTTGCTATCGATCGACATTGTCATGGGTGGTCTGAGCTGGCACCGCGCCCAGGTGATCGCGGAAAAACTTCGTAACCTGATCAGCGTTTGCTCGGTAAACCTGCAAAACCCTGACGCGGCGTGGGATGCGCCGGCGCAGGCGGCCGGCTGACAAGAACCGAAACGTCTTCGTCGGGTAGTGGCCCAACGGTCGGCGGGGCCACGACTATCCTTTGCGCACTGTCGTTCAAAAGGAGTCCGCATGCCCGTTCAACTCGCCACTCAGGACCGCTGGCTGGATCTCAATGAGGTACTGCGTGAACTGGTCGCCCAGGGTTTCATCTGCCAGGACTCGGCCGAGCAGGCGCTGAATGCCCGGCGCCGGCATGCCGCCCACGGCCAGAAGCACCCGCTGGAATTCATCGCCAGCCAGCAACTGGACGACCTCAGCCGTCCGGGCAAACACCTCGACCTGGAAAGCCTGACCCTGTGGCTGGCGCAGCAGGCCGGACAGCCGTATCTGCGGATCGATCCACTGAAGATCAACGTCGCCGCCATCACACCGCTGATGTCCTATGCGTTTGCGCAGCGCCACAAGATCCTCGCGGTGTCGGTCGACCGCGACGCGGTCACTGTGGCCAGCGCCCAGCCCTACGTCAGCGGCTGGGAGGCGGATCTGACTCACGTCCTGAAGCTGCCGATCAAACGGGTGGTGGCCAACCCCGCCGACATTCAGCGTTTCAGCGTCGAGTTCTTCCGTCTCGCCAAATCGGTCAGCGGTGCCAGCAATGCCGATGCGCAGGGCGGCAACCTCGGCAACTTCGAGCAACTGCTCAATCTCGGTGCCAGCGATCAGGAACCCGACGCCAACGACGCCCACATCGTCAACATCGTCGACTGGCTGTTCCAGTACGCCTTCCAGCAGCGGGCCAGCGATATCCACATCGAGCCCCGGCGCGAGCAAGGCACGGTGCGCTTTCGCATCGACGGCGTGCTGCACAACGTCTATCAATTTCCGCCGCAGGTGACGATGGCCATCGTCAGCCGCCTGAAAAGCCTCGGCCGGATGAACGTTGCCGAGAAGCGCAAACCCCAGGACGGCCGGGTCAAGACCAAGACCCCGGACGGCGGCGAAGTCGAGCTGCGCCTGTCGACCCTGCCCACCGCGTTCGGCGAAAAAATGGTGATGCGGATCTTCGACCCGGAGGTGCTGCTCAAGGATTTCGACCAGCTCGGGTTTTCCGCCGACGACCTGCGGCGCTGGCAGGACATGACCCGCCAGCCCAACGGCATCATTCTGGTCACGGGCCCGACCGGTTCGGGCAAGACCACCACGCTCTACACCACACTGAAAAAACTGGCGACCCCGGAGGTCAACCTCTGCACCATCGAGGATCCGATCGAGATGGTCGAGCCGGCGTTCAACCAGATGCAGGTCCAGCACAACATCGACCTGACCTTCGCCGCCGGCGTGCGCGCGCTGATGCGGCAGGATCCGGACATCATCATGATCGGCGAGATCCGTGACCTAGAGACCGCCGAAATGGCGATCCAGGCGGCGCTGACCGGGCACCTGGTGCTCTCGACCCTGCATACCAACGATGCGCCGAGCGCCATCAGCCGCCTGCTGGAACTCGGCGTGCCGCATTACCTGATCAAGGCCACCGTGCTCGGGGTGATGGCGCAGCGACTGGTACGAACCCTGTGCCCGCACTGCAAGGCGCCGCTGACTCTGGACGAAGAAGACTGGCAAACCCTGACCCGGCCGTGGCAGGCGCCGCTGCCGGGCAATGCGCAACGGGCCATCGGTTGCCTGGAATGCCGCGACACCGGTTATCACGGTCGTGCCGGGGTCTACGAAATCATGCAACTGACCGACAGCCTCAAGGCCTTGATCAGCCCCGACACCGATCTCACCGCGATCCGCCGGCAGGCGTTCAAGGAAGGCATGCGCAGCCTGCGATTGTCCGGCGCACAGAAAGTCGCGGCAGGGCTGACAACCCTTGAGGAAGTGTTGCGGGTGACACCCCAGAGCGAGCAGAAATAGCCGCTCACGGAACCGGATCGGGGAAACGGCGATCCAACCGGTTATTCAACACCAGTGGAGTCACCCAACATGCGTCTCAAACTTGCTGTCGCCACCCTTGCCCTGCTGTCTCTGCCTGTTGGTTCGGCAATGGCCGACAGCTTTTGGCGTAACGTCATTTCGTCCGGTGCCACCACCGGCTCGACCTACCTGACCTTCAAGGATCACAAACTGATCGTTGCCGCCCAGGATGATGCCGGCAGCTTCGTCGCCAGTGACGGCGGTATCCGTGGCCCGTACCTGGAAGCGGCGATGCAGAAAGTCCGCGCCGACAATCCGGGCCTGCAGGCAACGGACATGGAACTGGCGAACGCGATTCTGGCGAAGAACGCCGTGGCGTCGGAATAACTTTCCGGACAGACAAAAATGCCGCTCACACGAGCGGCATTTTTGTGCCCGCAGTTTCCGGTTCGCCCTGACCCGCTCCCTCGGTCGAGGCATACGCGAAAGATCAGCGGTAATCGTCCACCGGCACGCAGGCGCAGAACAGGTTGCGGTCGCCGTAGACGTTATCGACCCGATTCACTGCCGGCCAATACTTGTGCGCCTTGGTGTGCGCATCAGGCGTGATGCCCTGCTCGATGCTGTAGGGCCGATCCCACACGCCGGTGATATCGGCCAAGGTGTGTGGCGCCCGCTTGAGCGGGTTGTCTTCGGCCGGCCAGTTGCCGTTCTGCACCTCGGTGATTTCTGCGCGGATGCTCAGCATGGCGCCGATGAAGCGATCCAGTTCGGCCTTGGACTCACTTTCGGTCGGCTCGACCATCAGGGTGCCCGGCACCGGGAACGACATGGTCGGCGCGTGGAAGCCGTAATCCATCAGGCGTTTGGCGACGTCTTCCTCGCTGATGCCGGTGGCGGCCTTGAGCGGCCGCAGATCCAGAATGCATTCGTGGGCGACCCGCTCGTTGCGCCCGGTGTACAGAACGGGGAAAGCGCCGGACAGGTGCTGCGCCAGGTAATTCGCCGCAAGGATCGCCACTTCGCTGGCGTCCGCCAGTTGCGGCCCCATCATCGCGATGTACATCCAGCTGATCGGCAGAATGCTCGCACTGCCCCACGGGGCAGCGCTGACCGCTCCGTTCTGCGGTTGCGGCCCGTCGATCGGGATCACCGGATGGTTGGCAACGAATGGCGCCAGATGCGCACGCACGCCAATCGGCCCCATGCCCGGCCCGCCTCCGCCGTGGGGAATGCAGAAAGTCTTGTGCAGGTTCATGTGTGATACGTCGGCGCCTATGTCCGCCGGCCGCGCCAGCCCGACCTGGGCATTGAGGTTGGCGCCGTCCATGTACACCTGGCCGCCGTGCTTGTGGATAACTTCGCAGATTTCGCTGATGCCTTCCTCGTACACGCCGTGGGTCGACGGGTAGGTCGCCATCAGGCACGACAGCCTGGCGCCAGCCTCGGACGCCTTGGCTTTCAAATCTTCCAGATCAACGTTGCCGGCCTCGTCGCACTCGACAATCACCACGTGCATCCCGGCCATCTGCGCCGAGGCCGGGTTGGTGCCGTGGGCCGAGGAAGGAATCAGACAAATATCCCGCCCGCCCTGCTGGCGGCTCTCATGGTATTTGCGGATCGCCAGCAGCCCGGCGTACTCGCCCTGGGCACCGGAGTTGGGCTGCATGCAGATCGCATCGAACCCGGTGATCGCGCACAGCCAGCGCTCCAGCTCCTCGATCATCAGCGTGTAACCGACAGCCTGCTCCCGGGGAACGAACGGGTGCAGGTTGGCGAACTGCGGCCAGGTGATCGGGATCATCTCGCTGGTGGCGTTGAGTTTCATGGTGCAGGAGCCCAGCGGGATCATCGACTGGTTGAGCGCCAGATCCTTGTTCTCCAGCTGCTTGAGGTAGCGCAGCATCTCGGTTTCGCTGTGGTGGGCGTTGAACACCGGGTGACGCAGGTACGGCGTGCTGCGTTGCAGTGTGTCGGGAATGCCGGAGGTCAGCGTTTCGCCGTCGAGATCATCGACACTCAACCCGTGATCGGCGCCCAGCAGCACATCGAACAGCCTGGCCACGGTGGTTTCATCACAGGCCTCGTCGAGGCTCAGCCCTAGTTGGCCACGACCGAGGATGCGCAGGTTGATCTGCGCGGACCGGGCACTTTCGATGATCGCGGTTTGCGCCCCGCCGACGTCCAGCGTGAGGGTGTCGAAGAAGTGTTGGTTGAGGCGCTTGATGCCATGGCGTTCAAGCCCGGCGGCGAGAATGCAGGTTAGCCGGTGCACGCGCTGGGCGATTCGTTTCAGTCCTTCCGGGCCGTGATAGACCGCATAGAAACTGGCGATGTTGGCCAGCAACACCTGGGCGGTGCAAATGTTCGAATTGGCTTTCTCCCGGCGAATGTGCTGCTCGCGGGTTTGCAGGGCCATGCGCAGCGCGACGTTGCCACGGGCATCTTTCGACACGCCGATGATCCGCCCGGGAATTGCCCGTTTGTATTCATCGCGACTGGCGAAAAACGCCGCGTGCGGGCCTCCATAACCCATTGGTACACCGAAGCGCTGGGATGAGCCGAACACCACGTCCGCACCCAGTTCGCCCGGCGGGGTCAGCAGCAACAGGCTTAGCAGATCCGCCGCCACGCAGGCCAGCGCCTGCTGCGCGTGCAGGTGATCGATCAACGGCCGCAGGTCGCGAACTTCGCCGTGGGTGTCGGGGTATTGCAGCAGCGCGCCGAACACCTGGTGCTGCTTCAAGTTATCCACAGTGTCGACGATCAGCTCGAAACCGAAGCCTTCGGCGCGGGTCCGCACCACGGAAATGGTCTGGGGATGACAGTTTTCGTCGACGAAGAACAGATTGCTTTTCGACTTCGCCACCCGCTTGGCCAGGGCCATGGCTTCCGCGGCGGCAGTGGCTTCATCGAGCAGGGAGGCGTTGGCCAGTTCAAGGCCGGTGAGGTCGATGGTCAGTTGCTGAAAGTTGAGCAACGCTTCGAGCCTGCCCTGGGCGATTTCCGGTTGGTAAGGCGTGTAGGCGGTGTACCAGCCGGGATTTTCCAGCACGTTACGCAGGATGACGGTCGGCGTCAGGGTGCCGTGGTAGCCCATGCCGATCAGGCTGGTCCAGACCTGATTCTGTTCGGCATAACCGCGCAGCTTGGCCAGCGCCGCCTGTTCGTCCAGCGCCGGCGGCAGGTCCAGCTCGCGGTTGAGGCGAATGCCCGGCGGCACGGTCTGTTCGATCAGTTCGACCCGGCTGCCGAGGCCGAGGCTGTCGAGCATCGCCTGCTGCTCGGCGGCATCCGGGCCGAGGTGGCGGCGCAGAAAGGCATGGGGATCGCGTAACTGGCTCAGGGATGGCAACTGGGACATGACGGGCTCTCTCTTGGCTGGCGGCTCAGCGTCAATGCAACACGGTCAAACCAGCATAGCAGCCACCCCGACCGCAAAAGTCCCGGGCAGAAAAAAGCCCCGACGGGTCGGGGCCTTGGGATCTGGCCTGCAGCTTATTCGCCGATGGCGGCCTTGTAGGCGGCAGCGTCGAGCAGTTTGTCCAGCTCGGACTTGTCGCTTGGCTTGAGCTTGAAGATCCACGCGGCGTACGGATCGTTGTTCAGCTCTTCCGGCGAACCGGCCAGGTCTTCGTTGACGGCAATCACTTCGCCACCAACCGGGGAATAGATGTCGGAAGCAGCCTTGACCGATTCGACAACGCCGGCGGCATCACCGGCGGCGAACACCTTGCCCACTTCTGCCAGCTCGACAAACACCACATCACCCAACGCTTCCTGGGCGTGATCGCTGATGCCCACGGTGACAGTGCCGTCGGCTTCCAGGCGCGCCCATTCATGACTTTCGGCAAAACGCAGTTCAGCTGGGATGTTGCTCATGCTCGGTGTCCTCAAGAAAATTGTCAGCGGTCGTGCCCGCCGGAAAAGGTTTAGATCAAGGTTTTGCCGTGACGGACAAAGGTCGGTTTGACCACTCGTACCGGATACCACTTGCCACGGATTTCCACTTCGGCGCGGTCGGCAGTCGCCATCGGTACACGCGCCAGGGCAATCGACTTGCTAAGCGTAGGAGAGAAACTACCACTGGTGATCTCTCCTTCGCCAACATCTGCGATACGAACCACCTGATGCGCACGCAAAACCCCGCGTTCCTCAAGCACCAGGCCGACCAGTTTGTGCTGCACGCCGGCGGTTTTTTCCGCTTCCAGCGCATCACGTCCGATGAATCGGCGCGTGGCCGGTTCCCAGGCGATGCTCCAGGCCATGTTCGAGGCCAGTGGCGAAACGTCCTGATGGATGTCCTGACCGTAGAGGTTCATCCCCGCTTCCACCCGCAAGGTGTCGCGAGCGCCGAGGCCAATGGGAGAAATGCCGGCGCCCACCAGATCGTTGAAAAATCCCGGAGCCTGATCGGCCGGCAGGGCGATTTCCAGACCGTCCTCACCGGTATAGCCGGTGCGCGCAATGAACCAGTCGCCGTCGACGTGGCCTTCAAAAGGCTTGAGCATCTGGATCAGATTGGCGCGGGACTGGGTCACCAGTTCGGCAATCTTGTGCCGGGCATGGGGGCCTTGAATGGCGAGCATCGCCAGCTCGGAGCGTTCGTGCATTTGCACATCGAAGCTGCCCAACTGTGCCTGCATCCAGGCCAGATCCTGATCGCGGGTGGAGGCGTTGACCACCAGGCGATAACCGTCCTCGAGACGGTAGACGATCATGTCGTCGACGATACCGCCGCGCTCGTTGAGCATGGTGCTGTACAACGCACGGCCGGGGCTGTGCAGACGTTCGACGTCGTTGGCCAGCAAATGCTGGAGCCAGACCTTGGCCTGGGGGCCGGTGACATCGATCACGGTCATGTGGGAAACATCGAACACCCCGCAATCGCGACGCACTTCGTGATGCTCCTCGACCTGCGAGCCGTAATGCAGGGGCATGTCCCAACCGCCAAAATCGACCATCTTCGCGCCAAGGGCGAGATGCAGGTCATACAGAGGCGTACGCTGTCCCATGGGTTTCTCCTTCCGGGCGTGGCGAAGGTGCGGAACGCTGCTGCACGGCTCGGAAAGCCCCGTAAAAAAGGGCTTTCAGCCGATTTCAGCGATAGGGTCTGTCAGACGGACCGCACCGAATGCCGCGCATTGTAGCCGCATGATTCAGGACTCACTACTAAGTGTTTCGATGTGCCGAGCGGCGAATAAGTCCGACAACCGGCAACAGACCGACCAGCACCAGGGTCAATGCCGGCAGCGACGCCCTCGCCCATTCGCCTTCGCTGGTCATTTCGAAGATCCGCACCGCCAGCGTGTCCCAGCCAAACGGGCGCATCAGCAGGGTCGCGGGCATTTCCTTGAGCACATCGACGAACACCAGCAAGGCGGCGCTGAGCGTGCCGGGCAGCAACAGCGGCAGATACACTTTGAAAAACAGTCGCGGCCCACTGACACCCAGGCTGCGTGCCGCTTCAGGCAAAGAAGGCCGTATACGCGCCAGACTGCTTTCCAGCGGCCCATAGGCCACCGCCACGAACCGCACCAGATACGCCAGCAGCAACGCCGCCAGACTGCCCAGCAGCAAGGGTTTGCCCGCACCGCCAAGCCAGCCGGACAGTGGAATCACCAACTCCCGATCCAGATAACTGAACGCAAGCATGATCGACACCGCCAGCACCGAGCCCGGCAAGGCATAACCGAGATTGGCCAGACCGACCGCAGAGTTGATCGTCCGGGTTGGCGCCAGACGCCGGGCGAACGCCAGCAACATCGCAACGCCGACCGTGATCAGCGCCGCCATGCCGCCCAGATATAACGTGTGGAGAATCAGCCCGGCGTAGCGCTCATCCAGATCGAATCGCCCGCGCTGCCAGAACCACACCACCAGTTGCAGCACCGGAATGACAAACGCACAGGCGAACACCAGACCGCACCAGCCGCTCGCCGCCCAGGCCTTTGGCCCGCGCAAGTGATACAGCGCCTTGACCCGTGGTCGCTCGTTGCTTGCCCGATTGGCGCCGCGCGCGCGACGTTCGCCGTACAGCACCAGCATCACCACCAGCAACAACAGGCTGGCCAGTTGCGCGGCGCTTGGCAGGCTGAAGAAGCCATACCAGGTCTTGTAGATCGCGGTGGTGAAGGTGTCGAAGTTGAACACCGAGACCGCACCGAAATCCGCCAGGGTTTCCATCAACGCCAGCGCTACACCGGCACCGATGGCCGGCCGCGCCATCGGCAATGCCACGCGCCAGAACGCCTGCCACGGCGACTGGCCGAGCACTCGCGCGGCTTCCATCAAGCCCTTGCCCTGCGCCAGGAACGCGGTGCGCGCCAGCAGGTAAACGTAGGGATAAAACACCAGCACCAACACCAGAATCACGCCACCGGTGGAGCGCACTCGCGGCAGGCGCAGGCCGCTGCCGAACCATTCGCGCAGCAGGGTCTGCACGGGACCTGCGAAGTCCAGCAGGCCGACGAAGACGAACGCCAGCACGTAGGCCGGGATGGCGAACGGCAGCATCAGCGCCCAGTCGAGCCAACGTCGTCCGGGGAATTCGCAGAGGCTGGTGAGCCAGGCAAGGCTCACGCCGATCAGCGTCACACCGACACCGACGCCGAAGACCAGCGTCAGCGTATTGCCCAGCAGGCGCGGCATCTGGGTTTCCCACAGGTGCGACCAGATCTGCTGGTCGATGGTTTGCCATGAGAGCAGGAGCACGCTGAGAGGGAGCAACACCAACGCGGCGATGGCGAAGACGATGGGGTACCAGCGGCGTTGGGCGGGGTGGGCCAATGAAACAGTCTCGTTCAAATGTGTGTGCCCACGCTTTGCGTGGGCACACATCCTGTGACGCTCCGCATCACGCTATCGTTGATGCGACGCAGAGCGTCGGGGCCTGCATTCCCACGCAGTCGGTTCGACGTGGGAATGATCAAAAAAAGTGAAAACTCAGTTCCAACCCGCCCGATCCATCATCCGGATCGCTTCAGCCTGACGCTTGCCCGCCACTTCAACCGGCAGCGTATCAGCCACGAACTCCCCCCAAGCCGCCACTTCGTCCGAAGGCTTCACCGCCGGATTCGCCGGAAACTCCTGGTTCACATCGGCAAAGATCTTCTGCGCTTCAGGCGTGGTCATCCACTCGACCAGCGCCTTGGCCGCTTCCGGGTGTGGTGCGTGTCTGGTCAGGCCGATACCCGACAGATTGACGTGTACACCGCGATCCGCCTGGTTTGGCCAGAACAGTTTCACCGGCAGTTCCGGCTTCTGCTTGTGCAGGCGCCCGTAATAGTAGGTGTTGACGATGCCGACGTCGCACTGGCCGGCGTTGATCGCCTCCA
This sequence comes from Pseudomonas sp. 1, assembly GCF_056626735.1. NCBI lineage: Bacteria > Pseudomonadati > Pseudomonadota > Gammaproteobacteria > Pseudomonadales > Pseudomonadaceae > Pseudomonas > Pseudomonas sp. 1. Next base: position 45,127 of record NZ_JBWXMQ010000009.1, read on the forward strand.
GCACCGCGACGTCGTCGGAGAACACGTCGGTGGACAGGTTGTTGACCCAGCCCTTGAGGATCTTCTCGGTCTTCTCGGCGCCGTGCACTTCGATCATGGTGGCGGTCAGCGACTGGTTGTAGACCTTCTTCGCCGTGCGCAGGCACAGGCGGCCTTCCCAGTTCTTGTCGGCCAATGCTTCGTAAGTGGTCAGTTCACCCGGTTTCACCCGTTCGGTGGAATAGGCGATGGTCCGGGCGCGCAGGCTCAGGCCGGTCCAGGCGTGGCTGGACGAGCGGTATTGCAGGGGAATGTTGGCGTCGATGGTTTTCGAGGTGAAGGGCTGGAGAATGCCCATCTGCTCGGCCTGCCAGAGGTTACCGGCATCGACGGTCAGCAGCAGGTCGGCGGTGGCGTTCTCGCCTTCGGCCTTGATCCGCTGCATGAGCGGCGCTTCCTTGTCGGTAATGAACTTGATCTTCACCCCGGTCTTGGCGGTGTAGGCATCGAACACCGGCTTGATCAGCTCATCGATACGCGAGGAGTAGACCACCACCTCGTCGGCGGCCTGGGCGGCGGTGCTGCCGATCAGGGTCAGGGCCAGTGCGGTCAGAACACGCTTGGATGCCAACATGGGAGCGGTCTCTCGGTCGGGAAAAGTGGCCCAAATGATAAGGACTCACATTTGCGAGCTCAATCGAACACTTTCCCAAGGAGTTACCAGATGTTGCACAGCCCGAAACTTCCGGCGCCGTCAGCCTCAATAGAGCACTAAGGTTTAGCCAGGACTGGAAGGTCCCCAGTCAGCCCCAATGCTTCACGCACGAACAGCGCCTTGGCCTCTGGCATCTGCTCGACGATTTTCAGGCCGGTGTTGCGCAACCAGCGCAATGGCAACGGATCGGCCTGGAACAACCGCTCGAACCCCTCCATCGCCGCCATCAGTGCCAGGTTGTGCGGCATGCGCCGGCGCTCGTAGCGGCTCAGGACTTTCACGTCCGCCAGGCGTTCGCCGCGTTCGTGCGCTTGCAGCAGCACTTCAGCCAGCACGGCGGCATCGAGGAAGCCGAGGTTCACGCCCTGCCCCGCCAACGGGTGAATGGTGTGCGCCGCATCGCCGATCAGCGCCAGGCCTTCGGCCACGTAACGTTTGGCGTGGCGTTGACGCAGCGGCACGCACAGACGCGGGTCGGCGCTGATGACTTCGCCAAGGCAGCCTTCGAAGGCGCGCTCCAGCTCACGGCAGAAATCCGCTTCATCCAGCGCCATCAATCGCTCGGCCTCGCTCGGCGTGGTTGACCAGACGATCGAGCACCAGTCCTGCTGACCGTTACGCTCAAGCGGCAGAAACGCCAGCGGCCCGTGATCGGTGAAACGCTGCCACGCGGTCATCCGGTGCGGTTTGCTGCTGCGCACGCTGGTGACGATGGCGTGATGCAGGTAATCCCACTCACGGGTGGCGACGCCGGTCAGACGGCGCACGGCGGAATTGGCCCCGTCCGCCGCAATCACCAGCGGTGCGCGCAAAGTGCGGCCGTCGGCCAGGGTCAGCAGCCAGTCGTCACCGGAGCGGCGCATCTGCTCCAGCCGCGCGTTGGCCAGCAGGCCCATGTCGCAATCGTGCAGACGGTCGAGCAAGGCATCCTGGACCACGCGGTTTTCGACGATATGCCCGAGCACATCGGCGTGTACGCTGCTGGCCGAGAAGTGAATCTGGCCGGTGCCGCTGCCGTCCCAGACGTGCATGTCGGTGTAAGGGCTGCTGCGTCGGTTGACGATGCCGTCCCACACGCCGAGGCGATCGAGGATGCGCTGGCTGGCCGCCGACAGTGCGCTCACCCGTGGCTCGAACGGCGCATCGCCATTGAAGGGTTTGACGCTCAACGGGCTGCCGTCGAGCAACAGCACTTCCAGTCCGCTGCCCTGCAACGCCAGCGCCAGGGCACTGCCGACCATTCCGGCTCCGACAATCAGCACATCCGCGCGCATTTCCATGCTTTAAGCCTGTCTCGCTGGCGGCTTGAGCCGCACGTAAAGGGTTTTACCGACCCGCGCCACCAGGTTGCCGGCGCCGTCATGAATATCGACCTGCAACTGCGGCAGGTACTTTTCGCCACTGGCGGTCTGCCGACGGATCTCGTCGAGCAACGTGTCGTCGATGTGGAACCGGGCGAACACCGGACCTTTGCCTGGCGCTATGAAATCAATGTCGGCGGCCTTGTCCCAGACGATGTACCGCGAGCCGAGGTTTTCCATGAGCATCAACATGAAGAACGGATCGACCATCGAATACAGACTGCCGCCGAACTGAGTGCCGACGTAATTGCGGTTGTACCAGCCCAGGCCCATCGAGACCTGAATGTCCCGAAAGTCATCGCTGATGTGCTTCACCCGGACACCCGCGCCGAAGTACGGCGGGTAGAACGTCATGATCCAGCGCATCAGCCGCGCCTTGCCAAATAGTTTGATCAGCCACTCACGCATCCGGCCGCGTCCCCAGCCCCATGGCCTGACGGGCGAACCAGCGTTTGGCCGGCGGCAGCAGATCGAGGCCGAGCAGGCCGATGTTGCGTCCCAGTGATACCAGCGGCTGGGTACTGCCGAACAGCCGCGTGACCTGATCGGAGAAACCGACGGTGAGGTCCTGATCGAGACGCTGACGCTCGCGATAAGCCTGCAACGTGGCGAAATCCCCCAGCGGTTTGTCGCTGGTCAGCAGCGCGGCGGCCAGCGCATCGGCATCGCGCAGGGACAGGTTGAAACCCTGCCCGGCAATCGGGTGCAGACTGTGGGCGGCGTTGCCGAGAACGGCCAGATGCGAACGCACCTGCTCTTCGGCTTCCACCAGCGCCAGCGGGTACAGATGCCGTGCGCCGACCTGTTTCAGGGTGCCGAGGCGATAACCGAACACGCCTTGCAGTTCGCTGAGGAAATCCCGCTCGCTCAGGTCCGCCAGACGTTGCGCGTCCATGCCCAGACGGGTCCAGACCAGCGCGCAACGGTTTTCCGGCAGCGGCAGCAGCGCCATCGGGCCTTCGTCGGTGAAGCGCTCGAACGCCATGCCGTTGTGGGCTTCGCTCGGGGTGATGTTGGCGATCAGTGCGCTCTGGTTATAGGGGCGCTTGCGTACATTGATGCCCAGTTGCTCACGCAGACCGGAACGGCCGCCATCGGCGAGCACCGCCAGATCGCACTCGACCGTGGTCTCATCGTTGAGGGTCAGGCGATAGCCGTCCGGCAACGGTTCCATGCGGGAGACTTCTGCCGGGCAGCGCCAGCTGATCACATCTTTGTCGAGGTGCTGCCACAGGCACTGACCGAGCCAGGCGTTTTCCACTACATAACCAAGTGCCGGAACGCCCTCTTCCATCGCCGACAGTCGGGCGGTGGAAAAGCGCCCACGGTCGGACACGTGAATCTGTTTGATCGGCTCGGCGCGGCGGGAGATTTCCTGCCACACGCCCAGCCGCTGATAAATCTGTCGCGAGCCGAAGGACAGCGCCGAGGAACGCGCGTCGTAGCTTGGCTGCCAGGTGTTCCCGGGGGCGAACGGTTCGATCAGCACGATCTTCCAGCCACGGGCCTTGGCCCCGGCCTGCAAGGCCAACGCCAGACTGGCGCCGACCAGACCGCCACCGATGATTGCCAGATTGACCCGACTCATGCCGCGCAGGTCCGTGCTTGCGCCATCAGGGCTTCGATCTCGGCGACGGTTTTCGGCACGCCGCCGGTCAGGATTTCACAACCGCTCTTGGTCACTACCACGTCATCCTCGATGCGCACGCCAATGCCGCGCCATTTTTTCGCTACGTTCTGATTGTCCGGGGCGATGTAGATGCCCGGCTCCACGGTCAGCGCCATGCCGACTTCCAGCACCCGCCATTCACCGCCGACCTTGTACTCGCCGACGTCATGCACATCCATCCCGAGCCAGTGGCCGGCGCGGTGCATGTAAAACGCCTTGTAGGCCTCGGAGGCGATCAATTCGTCGACTTGGCCCTGCAACAGCCCCAGCTTCACCAGCCCGGCGGTAATGACCCGGACCGTGGCTTCGTGCGCCTGGTTCCAGTGTTTGTTTGGAGCGATTTCGGCGAACGCTGCTTCCTGCGAGGCCAATACCAATTCGTAGATCGCTTTCTGCTCGGCGGAAAACTTGCCGTTGACCGGCCAGGTGCGGGTGATGTCGCTGGCGTAGCAGTCGATTTCGCAGCCAGCGTCGATCAGTACCAGATCGCCGTCCTTGAGCAACGCGTCATTCTGCTGGTAATGCAGGATGCAGCTGTTGCGCCCGGCAGCGACGATCGAACCGTAGGCCGGCATTTTCGCCCCGCCCTTGCGGAACTCGTAATCGAGCTCGGCTTCGAGGCTGTACTCGTACAGGCCGGCACGGCTGGCCTGCATTGCCCGGATGTGGGCCTGGGCGGAAATCCGCGCCGCTTCGCGCATCACCTTCACTTCTGCCGCCGATTTATACAGGCGCATGTCGTGCAGCAGGTGATCCAGGGCAACGAATTCGTTCGGCGGCTGGGCGCCAAGGTGCGCCTTGGAGCGGATCACGTTGATCCAGTCCATCAGGTGACGGTCGAATTCCGGGTTGCTGCCCATCGCCGAATACACCCGGTCGCGGCCTTCGATCAGGCCCGGCAGGATGTCGTCGATGTCGGTGATGGGGAACGCGTCGTCGGCGCCAAAGTCGCGAATCGCGCCTTCCTGGCCGGCGCGCAGGCCATCCCAGAGTTCGCGTTCGGCATTGCGTTCACGGCAAAACAGCACGTACTCGCCGTGTTCTCGACCGGGCATCAGGACGATGACCGCCTGTGGCTCGGGGAAACCGCTGAGGTACTGGAAGTCGCTGTCCTGGCGATAGACATGCTCGACGTCGCGGTTGCGGATGGCGACCGCGGCGGCAGGCAGGATCGCGATGCTGTTGGGTTCCATCTGCGCCATCAGCGCCTTGCGGCGCCGGGCGTATTCCGCTTTCGGGATATGGATCATGGGCAGATGGCTTTCCCTGGCACGCGATCAGTGCAGCGACGGCTTGGCCGCTGGCGGCACGTCGGCCTTTTTGGTTTCGGAGAACAGCAGCAGCGGCGCTACACGCAGGTACTCCATGACTTCCATATAGTCGCTTTCGCCGTCTTCGGACTCTTCCAGTGCGTCTTGCACCTGGGAGATTGCTGCAAGATCCTGCAACACTTCGGTGGCTTCGGTGCTCAGCATGCTGCTGTCGCGGCAGTTCAGGCCGAAACCGGTGAGGAAGCCCTGGCACCATTCGCCCAGCGCGGCGGCGCGCTCGGTCAGCGGAGCGTCATCGTTCGGCAGCAGCAGAACCACGGTGATATCGTCGCCGGTGAGTTCGCTCTTGACCATCTCCTGCAGACCGATCAGCGCGTTGCGGACGTTGTCCTGCGGCTCGCTTTCGAGCAGCTCGGCAGCATCGATCAGCCATTCTTCGGCATTGAAGCCGGCGCCGGCGCAACTGCGACCCAGCAACAGGCCGTGCAGTTCGGCAGGCGAAACGGAGTGACCGCTGGAATTGAGCAGGGTGGCAAAGCCTTGGTACGGGGAATTCTGAATGGGCATGGGCAGCTAGGCGCCAGACGGCGCTATGTCTAGAATGAAGGCCTTGTATCCTACATCGACAGACTCGCCAAGACCATTAAAGGCTGTCCGCCAGCCAAACCCATCAGACCGAATCAGTGGACACAATGGAAGACACCGACCTGCAAGCGCTGATGGCCAGACTCGAACTGCTGATTACCCGAGTCGAGCAACTAAAAAGTCAAAATGCACTCTTACTTGCTCAGGAAAAGACCTGGCGCGAGGAACGCGCGCACCTCATTGAAAAAAACGAAATCGCCCGGCGTAAGGTCGAATCGATGATTTCGCGCCTCAAGGCCCTGGAGCAAGACTCATGAGTTCAAGCAATAGCGTTACCGTGCAGATCCTCGACAAAGAGTATTCGATCATCTGTCCCCAGGAAGAGCGCAGCAATCTGATCAGCGCCGCCCGCTACCTGGACGGCAAGATGCGCGAGATCCGCAGCAGCGGCAAAGTCATCGGCGCCGACCGCATCGCCGTGATGGCCGCGCTGAACATCACCCACGATCTCTTGCACAAAGAAGAGCGTCCGGACATCCAGGCCAGCGGTTCGACCCGTGAACAGGTGCGTGACTTGCTCGATCGTGTCGATCTGGTGCTGGCCGACGATCCGGACATCAGCAAGGGCTGATTCACCAGGCCGCTTGAGTTATACTCGCCGCACTCCCTGGGGTGCTTGCCAGTTGACGATGTCCCTGAGCCGATTTGCACTACCCTGGGGGTTGCACGTTGGGCTGGTGTGCATGTCCGCCAGACGGAAAGCCTTAAAGCCTACTGCATCCTCCACCTTGAACTCTCGGGTTCAAGGGCTAAGTCGACAGCGGCTCATCCGGGGAGCCTGATTCGAATCCGATGCCGGTGCATGCCGGCATCGGATTTTTTATGCGTACGTTTTCGTCCCACCCTGCCGAAGCCGAACCATGACCGAACCCGCGTTGCTGCCCCGCCCCCAACTGCGCCGCCTGCTGCGCAAGGCCCGCCGCTCTTTGACGCCGAGCCAGCAACGCCAGGCCGCCGAAGGCCTGTACAAGCAACTGGCACAAGACCCGCACTTTCGCCGGGCCAAACACATTTCCCTGTACCTGCCCTCCGACGGTGAAATCGACCCGCGCCTGTTGCTGCGCGCGGCCCAGCGGCGTGGCAAGAAAACCTACCTCCCGGTGCTCAGTGCCTGGCCGAGGACCAAAATGGTCTTTCAACAGATCCGTCCCGGCGAAAAACTCAAGCCCAACCGTTTTCGCATCCTTGAGCCGCGCGCCAATCTGGCCCGTCAGCGCAAGGTCTGGGCACTGGATCTGGTGTTGTTGCCACTGGTGGGATTCGACGATGTCGGCGGGCGCCTGGGCATGGGCGGCGGATTCTACGACCGCAGCCTGGCGTATCTGGCCCGACGCCAGAACTGGCGCAAGCCTACACTGCTGGGTCTGGCCCATGAATGTCAGAAAGTCGGACGTCTCGCGCAAGCGAGCTGGGATGTACCGTTGCAGGGAACGGTGACAGACAAGGCATGGTATTTCGCGGGATAGACGCCGCGCGGATCAGCGGCGTCGAAAAGGCAGTTTCAGCGTTTGAAGGCTGTCGACTGTTGTACTTGTTGCGCCACTTCAATCGGAGCATCGGCCTTGTTGGCCCACAGACTTTGCGCATAACCGGTGGTCACGACGCCCAGACCGAACAAAATAACCAAAGTCCACAGCAAATCCGGTTTGCGTTTCATCGATTGCCCCCCTCAAGGCACATCATCACGATGACAGCAGCGGTTTCCATTCGTAGGCCGTGCAGCAGCGTCAAGCTTTAAAGGCCGGCATTTTGCGACAACGTGAACCTCTGCGCAAATGCTGACGTCAACCGACCGTCGGTTTGTCATAAAATTGCCCGACAACCTGCCCAACGACCGCTTGAGGAGCACACACCATGGCCTACTGGCTGATGAAATCCGAGCCCGACGAGCTCTCGATCAAGGGTTTGGAAAAGCTCGGTAAAGCGCGCTGGGACGGGGTTCGCAACTATCAGGCACGCAATTTCCTGCGGGCCATGGCAGTAGGGGACGAATTCTTTTTCTACCACTCCAGCTGCCCGGAGCCGGGAATTGCCGGGATCGGCAAAATCATTCAGGCCGCGTACCCGGATCCCACCGCAATGGATCCGCAAAGCCATTATTTCGACCCGAAAGCCACGCCAGAGAAAAACGCCTGGAGCGCGATTGACGTCGCCCATGTGGAGACGTTCAGCCGGGTCTTGAAGCTGGATTATCTGAAACAGCAGACCGCACTGGCCGAAATGCCGCTGGTACAAAAGGGCTCGCGACTGTCGGTGATGCCAGTGACGGCCGAGCAGTGGGCGGCAGTACTCGGTTTGCGCTGAGAGACCTCGGCCCTTGCGGCTGACATGACTCAGCGCTGCTGCTTCGCCGACATTTGACCGACATCAAGCGATGCCATCGCTTAACCCGACAGACTGAACGCCCAAGCCGCAGGATGCCCTCATGTCAACGCATCGACGCTCCTCTCTGATATACGCCGGCGCCCTCATTCTGTTGTTGATGGCGGCCGGAGGCTTCGGCTACTGGAAGTCCATGAGCAACCGCCTTCCCGAAGGGCTCCACAGCGCAAACGGGCGACTCGAGGCAACGCAAGTGCAGATCGCCAGCAAGACCCCGGGACGTCTCGCCGAGGTCTTGGTCGACGAAGGCGACAAGGTCAGCAAAGGGCAACTGCTTGCGCGAATGGACACCCGAACCCTTGAGGCCCAGCGCAATCAGGCCGAAGCCGAGGTTATCCGCGCCCGCGAGAACCTCGCCGCCGCCCAGGCCAACGTGCAGTTGCGCCTGAGCGAGCAACTGCTGGCCCAGCAAGAACTTGGCCGCTCGCAGTCGTTGTTCAAGCACGGTTTTGTCAGCGCGCAGGTCATCGATCAATTGCAATCACGGATCGGCACCGCTAACGCTGCTGTGACTGCGGCCCGGGCGCAGGTCGCTGCAGTCAGCGCGGCCATCGGTGCAGCCCAGGCCCAGGTTGCGCAACTGGCCAGCGAGATCGATGACAGCCGTCTGCGCGCGCCGATCGACGGGCTGATCCAGTTGCGCATGGCCGAACCCGGCGAAGTGCTGGGTGCCGGCGGCCGAGTCCTGCTGCTGATCGATCCCGGCGACCAATACATGAATCTTTACTTGTCGGCCTCCGTCGCCGGGCGTCTGGCGGTCGGCGATGAAGCGCGGATCCTGCTCGACGCCCTGCCCGATCAGGCCTTGCCGGCGAAAGTCAGTTTCGTGGCGGCCAAATCACAATTCACACCCAAAGAGGTCGAAACCCGCGACGAGCGACAAAAACTGGTCTTTCGCGTCAAGCTGCGCCTGACCCGACCTGGCGACGTCCCCCAGGCCAAGCCCGGCATGCCCGGCGCGGGCTATGTGCGCACCGCGCCGATCGACTGGCCGGCCAATCTGCAATGAACAGCGTCGCGGTTCACGCGAACGCCATCACTCACCGCTATGGCGAGCGGCAAGCCCTGAATGGCATTGCGTTCGACCTGCCGACCGGTACCCGCTGCGGCTTGATCGGCCCTGACGGCGCGGGCAAATCCAGTCTGCTGGGGCTGATTGCGGGCGTGAAAACCCTCCAGCAAGGGCAACTGGAAGTGCTTGGCGGTCCGATCCAGGATCGCAGCCACCGCAACACGCTGTACGCGCGCATCGCTTTCATGCCGCAAGGATTGGGCGGCAACCTGTACCCGGAACTGTCGATCCGCGAGAACGTGCATTTTTTCGCCACCTTGTTCGGCCTCTCTGCAGACGAAAGCGCCCAGCGCCTGCACAACCTGTTGCTCGCGACCGATCTGCTGAGGTTCGCCGATCGACCAGCCGGCAAACTTTCCGGCGGCATGAAACAGAAACTCGGACTGTGTTGCGCCCTGATCCACGAACCGGATCTGCTGATCCTCGACGAGCCGACCACCGGCGTCGATCCGCTTTCACGCCGCAAGTTCTGGGAGTTGATCGACGATGTTCGACGCCAACGACCGCAGCTGACCCTGCTGGTCGCCACGGCCTACATGGAGGAAGCAGAGCAGTTCGAGCATTGCCTGATGCTCGACGGCGGGCGGATGATCGCCACCGGTTTGAGCCGCGAACTGGCCGCTGTCACGCCCAGCGGCAAGCTGGATGACGCCTTCACTCATTTCCAGGGTGACAGCCGTCACACCACTCAACCACTGCAGATCCCGCCTCGCACCGGCAACGCCGATATTGCCATCGAAGCTCACGACCTGACGTTGCGTTTCGGCGACTTTACGGCCGTGGATCACGTCAGCTTCGCCATCGGGCGAGGCGAGATTTTCGGTTTCCTTGGCTCCAATGGCTGCGGCAAGACCACCACAATGAAAGTCCTGACCGGACTGATGCCTGCCAGCGAAGGTAGCGCAACGCTGCTGGGCAATCCGGTGGATGCGAAGGATCTGGCCACGCGCAAACGGGTCGGATTCATGTCTCAGAGCTTTTCGCTGTATGCCGAACTCAGCGTCCGGCAGAACCTTGAACTGCACGCGCGCCTGTTCGACTTGCCGAAAACCGAGAGCGCCCAGCGCATCGACGCGCTGATTCAACGCTTCGATCTGCACGGTGTCGCCAATCAATCGTCCGGGGCCTTGCCGCTGGGAATACGCCAGCGCCTGTCACTGGCGGTGGCGGTCTTGCATGGCCCGGAAGTGCTGATTCTGGATGAGCCGACCTCCGGAGTTGATCCCGCGGCGCGAGACGATTTCTGGCGCCTGTTGATCGAGCTGTCCCGTGATCAAGGCGTGACCATTTTCCTCTCCACCCATTTCATGAACGAAGCTCAGCGTTGCGACCGCATCTCGCTGATGCACGCGGGCAAAGTGCTGGCCTGTGACACGCCGACGGCACTGCAACAACAGTTTGGCGGCAAGTCCCTGGAGGCAGCGTTCGTGACCTGCCTTGAACAGGCTCAGGGCGACGCCGAAACCGCCCCGCCCCCCGAGCCGTCACCGCCCCCGAAAGCGCCGGCCGGTTCCGTCAAGGAACGGGTTTTCAGTTTCGGTCGTCTGACGGCAGTGGCTCGCCGCGAAGGCAAAGAGCTGGTCCGCGACAAAGTGCGCATGGCGTTTGCACTGCTGGGTGCGATTTTCATGATGGTGATTTTTGGCTTCGGGATTTCCCTGGATGTGGAGAACCTGGCCTTTGCCGTGTATGACCAGGATCAAACGCCACAAAGCCGCGCCTATCTGGAGGCCTTTCGCGGCTCCCGCTATTTCGCCGAACAGCCGCCCATCGAAGATCCACAGGCTCTGCACCGTCGGCTGCAACGTTCGGAAATCAAACTGGCGCTGGAGATCCCGCCCGGCTTCGGCCGCGACCTGTACGCCGGGCATCGGCCGGAGGTCGCGGCGTGGCTGGATGGCGGCATGCCCTTTCGCGCCGAGACCAGTCGCAACTACGTCGAGGCCGTTCATCTGGCCAATCTCGAGCAACTTGCCGAACAAAGCAGCCCGGCCTTGACCCTGTCAGCCCCGGCCACGCTGCAGACCCGCTTTCGCTATAACCAGGATGTGGTCAGCGTCAATGCCATCGGTCCCGGCGTGATGGCGCTGATTCTGGCCTTCATTCCGGCGATGCTGACGGCGCTCGGCATCGTGCGCGAGAAAGAGCTGGGCTCAATCACCAACTTCTACGCCACGCCCCTGACCCGCCTCGAATTCCTCCTGGGCAAACAAATGCCTTATCTGCTGGTCAGCCTGGTCAACCTCGCCGTGCTCACGGCCATGAATCGCTGGTTGTTCGGCGTGCCCTTCAAGGGCAGCCTGCCGACCCTTGCGTTCGGCGGGCTTTTGTATGTACTGGCCACCACCAGCATGGGCCTGCTGATTTCAGCGTTCACCCGAACACAGATTGCGGCGATCCTCGGCACCATGATCATCACCAGCCTGCCGACCATTCAGTTCTCGGGTCTGATCGTGCCGCGTTCTTCGCTGGAAGGGGCCGCCGCCGTGATGGGCGTGCTGTTCCCGGCCGGTCACTTCCTCGACATCGCCGTAGGAACGTTCACCAAAGCTCTGGACCTGCGCCAGCTCTGGCCACAATGCCTGGCGCTGGGCGGCTTTTTTATCGGGTTCACCGGTTTGAGCCTGATCATGCTGAAAAAGCAGGAGGCGTGATGCACAAGCTCGCACATATCCTGCGATTGGGCCTCAAGGAGCTGACGAGCCTGCGCCATGACAGCGTACTACTGCTGTTCCTGTTCTATGCCTTCACCGTAGCCATCTATATGCCAGCCGCCGGTTCGGTGATCGGCGTGCATAACGCCAGCGTGGCGATTGTCGACGAGGATCACGGCGCCCTTTCGCGCCAATTGGCCGAGGCGCTGCAACCTCCGGAATTCCAGACGCCGGTACCGCTGCCCTACGAGCAACTGGATGAGGTCATGGATAGCGGCCGCTACACGTTCGTCATCAACATCCCCGCCAGTTTTCAGACAGACCTGCTCGCGGGTCGCCAGCCAGCCCTGCAGGTCAACGTCGACGCCACTGCCATGAGTCAGGCGTTCATGGGCGCCGGCTACATCAGCCGAATATTTCAACGTGAGTTATTGGCTTACTCAGGCCAGGGTGATGTGCAGACCGGGTCTGCGGTGCAACTGACGACTCGAGCCCTGTTCAATACCAATCTTGAGGGCGGTTGGTTTCTGGCCGTGATTCAGATCGTCAACAACATCACTATTCTGGCGATTGTTCTGACCGGCACCGCGCTCCTGCGCGAGCGCGAACACGGCACACTGGATCATTTGCTGGTGCTGCCGCTGACCGCACTGGAAATCATGCTGGCGAAAGTCTGGAGCAATCTGCTGGTGGTGGTGCTATGCACCTGGCTGTCCCTGGAAGTGATTGTCAAAGGTGCGTTGGGCGTACCTTTATCCGGCTCATTGAGCCTGTTCTTGCTGGTTACGGCCGTTTATCTGTTCGCCAGCACCGCGCTGGGCATATTTCTGGCAACGCTGGCGCGTTCGACACCGCAGTTCGGCCTGCTGGCCATCCCGGTGATTATCCCGATGTTGCTGTTGTCCGGGGGCAGTACACCGCTGGACAGCATGCCGCAGTGGTTGCAATGGGTCATGCAAGGGTCACCGTCCACCCACTTCGTCAGCCTCGGCACCGCGATCCTGTTCCGCGACGCCGGGCTGAGCGTGGTGTGGCCTGACTTGCTGGCGCTGGTCGTCATCGGTTTGCTGTTCTTTTTCATCGCCCTGGCACGGTTTCGCAAGAGCCTGGCGTCCTGAACAACCGCGACAACATTTACTGAATGATCAGGTTGTTGAACAACAGATCCTCGACCACCGGCTTGCCGGTCTCGTCATTCATCACTTGCTGGGTCTGCTTCAAGGCTTCCTGACGCAGTTTTTCCTTGCCTTCGATGCTGCCCATCGCTTCGGTGGTTTGCTGAGTGAACAGCGCCACCAGTTGATTGCGAATCAGCGGCTCGTTGGCCTTGACCAGTTTGGTCGCCTCTTCGCCGGTCACCCGCAGTGCCACGTCGGCCTTGTAGACCTTCAGCTTCGGCGTGCCATCCAGCCCGTAGTTGCCCACGAACGGCGGGCTCAGGGTGATGTAGTTGACCTTCGGCGCCTCGCCCTCTTTGGCTTCTTCGGCCAGCGCTGCCACAGGCAGAGACAGGGCCAGCAACAACATGATCCACGCTTTCACAATTCGCTCCTTATCCGGTTTGCGGCCTAGCATAACGACCCGCCGCGCAAGCACAAGCTTATGGCGGACTATCAGGGCCGGGCATGCTCGTTGACCCGTTGACTGCCACACCTACACTTATCGGCCATCACTCCCAAAGGAATAGCCCTGATGAAAGCCGTGCTGTGCAAAGCCTTCGGCCCTGCCGAATCGCTGGTGCTGGAAGACGTCGCCAGTCCTGTCGCCAAGAAGAACGAAATCCTGCTGGACGTGCACGCCGCCGGGGTCAACTTCCCGGACACGCTGATCATCGAGGGCAAGTACCAGTTCAAGCCGCCCTTCCCGTTCTCCCCGGGTGGGGAAGCCTCCGGCGTGGTCAGCCAAGTGGGTGAAAAGGTCTGTCACCTGAAGGTCGGCGACCGGGTCATGGCCCTGACGGGCTGGGGCAGCTTTGCCGAGCAGGTCGCAGTGCCGGGCTACAACGTGCTGCCGATCCCGCCGTCGATGGATTTCAACACTGCCGCCGCGTTCAGCATGACCTACGGCACGTCGATGCACGCCCTCAAACAGCGCGGCAACCTGCAACCGGGTGAAACCCTGCTGGTACTCGGTGCCTCCGGCGGCGTTGGTCTCGCCGCCGTGGAAATCGGCAAAGCCATGGGCGCCCGGGTGATTGCCGCCGCCAGCAGCGCGGAAAAACTCGCCGTCGCCAAGGCTGCCGGTGCTGACGAACTGATCAACTACAGCGAAACCAGCCTCAAGGACGAGATCAAACGCCTGACCGACGGCCAGGGCGCCGACGTGATCTACGACCCGGTCGGCGGCGACCTGTTCGACCAGGCTATCCGCGCCATCGCCTGGAACGGCCGCCTGCTGGTCGTCGGCTTCGCCAGCGGACGCATTCCCGAACTGCCGGTCAACCTCGCCCTGCTCAAGGGCGCGGCGGTACTCGGCGTGTTCTGGGGTTCCTTCGCCCAGCGCCAGCCGCAGGACAACGCCGCAAACTTCCAGCAACTGTTCGGCTGGTTTGCCGAGGGCAAGCTCAAGCCGCTGGTGTCGCAGGTCTACCCGCTGGGCAATGCCGCGGAGGCGATCAATGATCTCGGGCAGCGCAAGGCTGTGGGCAAGGTTGTCGTCAGCGTGCGCTAAACGGAAAAAGCTGTCTGGTCATGTACCTGACCAGACAGGCATGCACTGTTCTCATAAAACCTTGCGAATGTCTTCCGGCAGAAGGGTGACGTATTTAAGGCCTGGACTCTTTTGGCAGCGCGTCACAATGCTGGGAACACGCTTGTTCATTTTGGCAACCATGGCCAGGCGTTGCTCCATCGGGATCTGTCCCTGGAAAAACGTATTTGCCAGATAACCGCGCACATAATGAAACGGTGCAGCATCCACCCAGGCATGTCTTGGATAGTGCGCCAGCAAACTGTTGAACTCGCGGCATTTGAGATCCTTCAGCCACAGATTGACACCGTCGGGAGAGTCGAATCCGAACGTCATCGGGGCGATTATTTCCTGCTCTGGCGGGCGTTCTCCTTCAACAGTCCACGGTTTAAAGCGCCATTGCGCCAGCGCTTTTTTGACCGCATCGGACAGTTCGGCATGATCGCTTTTCAAAATGCCGACCTTACTCACCGCTCCGTCTGCACTGACGGTAAAGCTTACTTTGACGCCTCCGGTAAACCCGGCCCGTTGCAGCCCCGGAGGGTAGATTGGTTTCGGATGATGTTCCGGAATCAAAAATACCTCGGCCGCCCAGGTACTGCCCGCCACCAACAGCAAAACCAACAACATCCACCAGCGCATGATTCCTCCCCTCGCGACCCGAATGCCCGATCAGGCATCTGCGAAAAGGTTAAGGCGCGCCCCTCCAAAATAGAACGTCGCGGCTTCTGCGTTGCAAGCAGGAGATTTCCTCAAAACTTGCCCTACGTCTCGCTGAAACCCTGCAGGAAGCCGCCGAAGTAACCTTTCCCACAGCGCCCCTCACTTATATCTGAGCGACATGTTCATAAAGGAACGTGCGACTTCCAACATTTCCACTGTTTTGTCGATGGGAAGCGGTGCTATTTTCGGTAACGAAACTGTAACATTCGCATCCGCAGTCAAAACAAGAAATCTGGAGCTCTTGAATGTTTGCTTTCTTTCGTCCTGCCGCACATCAGGCTCCATTGCCTGAAGAAAAAATCGACAGCACCTACCGACGCCTGCGTTGGCAGATCTTCGCCGGCATCTTCTTTGGCTACGCGGGTTACTACCTGCTGCGCAAGAACTTCTCGCTGGCCATGCCGTACCTGATCGACGAAGGCTACAGCCGTGGCGATCTGGGCCTGGCGATGTCGGCGATCGCCATTGCGTATGGCTTGTCCAAGTTCCTCATGGGCCTGGTCTCCGACCGCTCCAACCCGCGTTACTTCCTGCCCTTCGGCCTGCTGGTATCGGCCGGGGTCATGTTCATTTTCGGTTTCGCGCCTTGGGCAACGTCCAGCGTGACCATGATGTTCATCCTGCTGTTCATCAACGGTTGGGCCCAGGGCATGGGCTGGCCGCCGAGCGGACGCACGATGGTGCACTGGTGGTCGCAGAAGGAACGTGGCGGCGTGGTGTCGGTGTGGAACGTGGCGCATAACGTCGGGGGCGGCCTGATCGGCCCGCTGTTCCTGGTCGGCATGGGCCTGTTCAACGACTGGCACGCAGCGTTCTACGTTCCGGCCGCTGTTGCTCTGGCGGTAGCGGTGTTCGCGTTCGTGACCATGCGCGACACCCCGCAATCGGTTGGCCTGCCGCCGATCGAGAAGTACAAGAACGACTATCCGGAAGGCTACGACGCCAGCCACGAAGACGAATTCAGCGCCAAGGAAATCTTCGTCAAATACGTGCTGCGCAACAAAATGCTCTGGTACATCGCCATGGCCAACGTCTTCGTTTACCTGCTGCGCTACGGCGTACTGGACTGGGCGCCGACCTACCTGAAGGAAGCCAAGGGTTTCACTGTAGATAAAACCTCGTGGGCCTATTTCTTCTACGAATGGGCGGGGATTCCAGGCACGCTGCTGTGCGGCTGGATGTCAGACAAGATCTTCCGTGGCAACCGTGGCCTGACCGGCATGGTGTTCATGGCGCTGGTGACCGTGGCGACCCTGGTTTACTGGCTGAACCCGGCCGGCAACCCGACCATCGACATGATCGCGCTGTTCTCCATCGGCTTCCTGATCTACGGCCCGGTGATGCTGATCGGCCTGCAGGCGCTGGAGCTGGCACCAAAGAAAGCCGCCGGTACTGCTGCGGGCTTCACCGGTCTGTTCGGGTATCTGGGTGGTTCGGTCGCGGCCAGTGCAGCGATGGGCTACACCGTGGACCATTTCGGCTGGGATGGCGGTTTCGTGTTGCTGGTGGGCGCTTGCCTGCTGTCGATGGCCTTCCTGGCCCCGACCCTGTGGCACAAGCAAGTCGCCAGTCAGACCCGCGAAGCAGTCGCCTGATCGGCCTTTGACCTGCAGCGCTTGAGCCGCGCCTCCAGATTCCGGTCTGGCATGGCGTGGCTGCGCAGGGCGTGAGCGGTCTGCTCGACATAATCGCGAGTCGTGCCGTAACGCCCGCAAGCGCTTTCGAACACCTGGCTCAGCACATGATCCGGCAAGTTGCCGGCATAGCTGGGCAGGTGTCGCTCCAATACGAATCCCAAGGCCTGAACCTGGCTGCCATCTTCGAGTCGGCAGTTGAGCCAGTGTGGGCGATAGGACGGGAACGGCATCTCGCGCTTCCACAACGCATAGAGCGCGCTGTCCAGGTTGTCTTCCGGCAACCGGTAGGCAAAGCCGCTGCATGAACCGCCCCGGTCCAGACCAAAGACCAGACCCGGCATTTCCGGCGTGCCGCGATGCTCGTGGGACCACAGGTACAAGCCACGATGGTAGCCATGCACTCGACCGCGCACACGCTCGGCGGCGGTGCATTCCGGCCGCCAGATCAGCGATCCGTAGGCGAACAGCCACACCGGCCCGCCCTTGTGGCGCGCCATGGTCGATTGCATGGAAGCGAGAAGTTGTTCGTGCGTCAGCTGCGGCCCGAGATCGAGCCGCGGAGGGTAAGCCAGGTTCAGAAAAGCGTTTTCAATGGCGCTCATGGCGAATAGCGTTCAGCTCCCCGCGGGTGAAGAATTACTTAATAGAACGCACCGCTGTAACAATAAGGCACATATGTTTTAAAGCAATTGGAGTGCCATGGCACAGTTCTTAATTTATTGCCTGATTGATATATAACCTACCGGCATTTATGCAATTACATAAATACCGATCGGCTATATAGAGAGTTATAAAGAATTCAGGAACGGGGCGCGTAAGCGAACACATCCGCACGCATCTGATGGGCATCCATCCCCGCTTCCACCAGCGCATCCAGCGTGCCGTAGACCATGGCCGGCGAGCCGCTGGCGTAGACGTGCAGCGGTTTCAGATCGGGAAAATCCTCACACACCGCCTCATGCAACATGCCGCAGCGCCCTTCCCAACCGCATTGATCACTGACGACCTTGTGCAGGAACAGGTTGGGCAACTTCAGCCATTCGTCCCAATGTTCGATTTCGTAGAAGTCTTCCGGGCGACGCACGCCCCAGTACAAGTGCACCGGCTGTTTGAAGCCGTTGGCCCGGCAATGTTCGATCAGGCTGTGGATCTGACCCATGCCGGTGCCGGCGGCGATCAGCACCAGCGGCCCGTCCGGCAATTCCGCCAGATGGGTGTCGCCGAACGGCAGTTCGACCCGCACCATCGGGTTGCGCCTGAGCTGATCGATCAGGTTCAGCGCACTGGATTCGCGCGCCAGCACATGGATTTCCAGATCGCGCCCGCCGTGGGGCGCCGAGGCCATGGAGAACGCCGACTTCTCGCCGTTCTCGCGCTCGATCATCAGGTACTGACCGGCGTGATAGCGCGGCGGCTTGCCGGCCGGTGCCCGCAGGCGCACACGAAAGGTATCGCCACCGACGTCCCGGCATTCGATGACCTGACACGACACACTGCGCACGGGCAGTTCTCCCAGCGCGAGCACGCCATCCCACAGCACGATGCAGTCTTCCAGCGGCTCCGCTATGCAAGTGTAGAACTCACCGTGGTCGTGCACCTTGCCGGCCTGTTCGACCCGGCCTTCCACCAGCAGCGCCGCACACACATGGCAATTGCCGTTGCGGCAGCTCTGCGGGCATTCATAGCCCAGGCGCCGCGCACCATCGAGAATCCGCTCTCCGGGCCGTATCTCGAGCACCACTCCGGAGGGCTGCAGGGTTACACGCATCAATCTATTCCTAACTGATTCCAGATGGCATCGATCCGTTGGGTGACGGCATCATCCTTGACGATGACGCGGCCCCACTCGCGAGTGGTTTCGCCCGGCCACTTGTGGGTGGCATCCAGGCCCATCTTCGAGCCGAGCCCCGACACTGGCGAGGCAAAGTCGAGGTAGTCGATCGGCGTGTTGTCGATCATCACCGTGTCGCGCTTGGGGTCCATGCGCGTGGTGATGGCCCAGATCACGTCGTTCCAGTCTCGCGCGTTGATGTCGTCGTCGGTGACGATAACGAACTTGGTGTACATGAACTGTCGCAAAAACGACCAGACACCCAGCATCACGCGCTTGGCATGGCCCGGATACGCCTTCTTCATCGTCACCACGGCCATGCGGTACGAGCAGCCTTCCGGCGGCAGGTAGAAGTCGGTGATCTCCGGGAACTGCTTCTGCAGGATCGGCACGAACACTTCGTTCAACGCCACGCCGAGAATCGCCGGCTCATCCGGCGGACGGCCGGTGTAGGTGCTGTGGTAGATCGGTTTGATCCGGTGGGTGATGCGCTCGACGGTGAACACCGGGAAGCTGTCGACTTCGTTGTAGTAACCGGTGTGGTCGCCGTACGGGCCTTCATCGGCCATTTCGCCCGGATGGATCACGCCTTCGAGGATGATTTCAGCGGTGGCCGGCACTTGCAGGTCGTTGCCACGGCACTTCACCAGTTCTGTGCGGCTGTCGCGCAGCAGACCGGCGAAGGCGTATTCGGAGAGGCTGTCCGGCACCGGGGTGACCGCGCCGAGAATGGTCGCAGGATCCGCACCGAGGGCCACGGACACCGGGAACGGCTGACCCGGATGCTTCTCGCACCACTCGCGGAAATCCAGCGCGCCACCCCGGTGGCTGAGCCAGCGCATGATGACCTTGTTACGGCCAATCACTTGCTGACGGTAGATGCCGAGGTTCTGCCGATCCTTGTTCGGGCCCTTGGTGACGGTCAGGCCCCAGGTAATCAGCGGTGCCACGTCGCCCGGCCAGCAGGTCTGCACCGGCAACATCGCCAGATCGACGTCGTCGCCTTCGATGACCACTTCCTGGCACGGCGCGTCTTTGACGACTTTCGGCGCCATCGCAATGATCTTGCGGAAGATCGGCAGCTTCGACCACGCATCCTTCAAGCCCTTCGGCGGCTCCGGCTCCTTGAGGAACGCCAGTAGCTTGCCGATTTCGCGCAGCTCGCTGACCGACTCGGCGCCCATGCCCATCGCGACCCGCTCGGGAGTGCCGAACAGGTTGCCGAGCACCGGAATGTCATGGCCGGTCGGTTTCTCGAACAGCAGCGCCGGGCCCTTGGCCCGCAGCGTGCGGTCGCACACCTCGGTCATCTCCAGCACCGGCGAGACGGGAATCTGGATGCGTTTCAACTCTCCGCGCTGCTCAAGCTGCTGCACGAAATCCCGAAGATCCTTGAATTTCATTGACGATGGCACCCTCAAAATAGGCGTACATCCTACCTGCTCTGACGGGCAAACAGCAGCCCGTCAGCATCAGGCCTCGCTCAATTGTGGCTCGTACCCAGCAGCAGAGGCGCAAACAGCGGGCTCAGCCGGGAGCTCCCCGCGTCCGAAAGATGATCCTCATCCTTGTACTGCGAATGACCGTTGACCTCGATGCTGCAGACGCCGTTGGCGCACATCAGCGGCGTTGGATCGATCACGTGCACACCCGGATCAGCGGCGCTCATTGAGTCGAACAGGCTGCTGAGGAAATGCTGGCGCGCCAGATGTTCCTCAAGCGGACGACCCAGCCCTTCGGCTGACCTTCCGATCCGCGCCAGGCTGGTCAAGCGGTTGACGATGCCTTTGCGTTGCAGCGGCACCTCCTTGAACAGCCAGACTTGCGCCCCCGTCGCTCTCAATGCGGCAACTCGCGCTTTCAGCGCTGCGGCCATGCGTTGCTCGGCCTGGACGGTATCGTCTTGCGAATTGAGCAGCACCTTCTTGTCGCCGTCTTCGCGGCCATACACGTAAAGGCTCCAGTTGGACGCCAGCACCACATCCTTGATGCCGAGACTGCGCACGCGTTCCATGGTCCGTTCGTTGAAATCCTTGCAGCGCTGACGCGGGTCGTCGCTGAGAATCGGCGGGCACGCGCTCATGCTGTACAGCCAAACCGGACGCCCCTCGCGACGGGCATTATTCTCGATAGCCGGCAGCAAGGCGGCGGCGTGGCTATCGCCCCAGAACAATTGAGTGGCCGGAACATCCCCACTGCCACCCACCAGACAAGCCTTGTCCAGCTCTTTATCCTGAGTCACCAACATGCATTTCATCTGCCCCGCATGCCACTCACGGGACTGTGCATACTCCAGCGCTTTACCGGTCAGACGTTGAGGGACGCCACCGGCGGAACGGATCGCCGACCCCGTCGCCACAAGTGCAACGATGGCCGCCAGACTGCCTGCCAGCACTGCATTACGCGAGGCGAGCAAGCGTTTTTCGCGAAACGGCAGCTCGATATAGCGCAGACTCAGCCAGGCCAGACCCAGCGCCAAGGCTATCCAGCCGATTGCTTCAACAGGCTGAATGCCATCGATGGAAATCGCGTTGGCATAGACAAACACAGGCCAATGCCAAAGATAGAGCGAATACGAAAGCAAGCCGACCCAGACCAACGGCCGCAGACTCAAGAGCCGCCCGGTGAGGCTCGCACCTTGCGCGCCCGACCAGATCAACGCCGTCGTCCCCAGTACCGGCAACAAGGCTGCCCAACCCGGAAACACGGTGGACTTGTCAAAAGTGAACACCGCAACCAGTACTGCCACCAGACCGGCCAGCCCCACAGCCTGATACAACCAGGGACGCACCGCCTGTTTCGGCGCCGGCATGACCGCGAGCATCGCGCCGCAGAGCAACTCCCACGCCCGGGTAGGCAGCGAGAAGAAGGTGAATTCCGGCTTGTGTTCGATGTTGGCGATGTTCAAGCCGAACGATACCAGCAACACGGCGAACAGCATCCAGCGCCAATGGCGGAAATAGCGGATCAGCACCGCCATCAACAGCGGAAAGAAGATGTAGTACTGTTCTTCTACCGCCAGCGACCAGGTGTGCAGCAGCGGCTTCAGATCCGAGGCTGGCTGAAAGTAGCCGTCCTCTCGCATGAACAGAATGTTGGAGATGAAAAGCGACTGATAGCGCACTGTTCGCCCGAGTTCGGCGAAGTCCTTGGCCGTCAGCAGCAACCAGCCCAATGCCAGCGTCACCAGCATGACCACACTCAGGGCAGGAATGATGCGGCGGGCACGGCGTGCCCAGAAATCAATGAAGCTGAAGCGCTGAGAGCTGATTTCGCGGAACAGGATCGTTGTGATCAGGAAGCCGGAAATGACGAAAAAAACGTCAACCCCGACAAAGCCGCCACTGAATGTACTGAATCCGAAATGAAACAGTACGACCGGAATAACCGCCAGAGCTCGTAATCCGTCGATATCACGGCGATTGCCAAACGTGTGCATGATCTTTCTCGTTCTGGATACAGAGTCCTTGGAAAGCGCGAAAGTTATCAGCCACGTACATTTCAATCCAGATACAAATAATCCGTTGCAAAAAAAAGCGCCCTTATAGGGCGCTTTATTCAAACAACAGCGAATTACTTGCGCTTCATCGACAGGAAGAATTCGTCGTTGGTCTTGGTCGTTTTCAGCTTGTCGACCAGGAACTCGATGGCCGCCACTTCGTCCATCGGGTGCAGCAGTTTGCGCAGGATCCACATACGCTGCAGCTCATCGTCGGCAGTCAGCAGCTCTTCGCGACGGGTACCGGACTTGTTGATGTTGATGGCCGGGAACACACGTTTCTCGGCGATACGACGATCCAGTGGCAGCTCCATGTTGCCGGTGCCCTTGAACTCTTCGTAGATCACTTCATCCATCTTCGAGCCGGTTTCAACCAGCGCGGTGGCGATGATGGTCAGCGAGCCGCCTTCTTCGATGTTGCGCGCGGCGCCGAAGAAACGCTTCGGTTTCTCCAGGGCGTGGGCATCGACACCACCGGTCAGCACCTTGCCGGAGCTCGGAATTACGGTGTTGTAGGCACGGGCCAGACGGGTGATGGAGTCGAGCAGGATCACCACGTCCTTCTTGTGTTCGACCAGGCGCTTGGCCTTCTCGATCACCATTTCAGCCACTTGTACGTGACGGGTCGGCGGCTCGTCGAAGGTCGAGGCAACCACTTCGCCGCGCACGGTGCGCTGCATTTCGGTCACTTCTTCCGGACGTTCGTCGATCAACAGCACGATCAGGTGAACTTCAGGATTGTTACGGGCGATGTTCGCCGCGATGTTCTGCAGCATGATCGTTTTACCGGCCTTCGGCGGTGCAACGATCAGACCGCGCTGGCCTTTGCCGATCGGGGCGCACAGGTCGATCACGCGACCGGTCAGGTCTTCGGTGGAACCGTTGCCGGCTTCCATCTTCATGCGCACGTTCGGGAACAGCGGAGTCAGGTTCTCGAAGAGAATCTTGTTCTTCGCGTTCTCAGGACGATCGAAGTTGATCGTGTCGACCTTGAGCAGGGCGAAATACCGCTCGCCTTCCTTCGGAGGGCGGATCTTGCCAACGATGGTGTCACCGGTGCGCAAGTTGAAACGGCGGATCTGGCTCGGCGAGACGTAGATGTCGTCAGGGCCGGCGAGGTAGGAAGCGTCAGCGGAGCGCAGGAAGCCGAAGCCGTCCTGGAGAATCTCCAGCACGCCATCACCGGAGATTTCCTCACCGCTTTTAGCGTGCTTTTTCAGCAGGGAGAAAATCACGTCCTGCTTGCGCGAACGGGCCATATTTTCTATGCCCATCTGTTCGGCCAATTCGAGCAGTTCGGTAATCGGCTTTTGCTTGAGTTCAGTCAGATTCATATAGGAATGACGTAATCATTTATGGAGGGGGGAAATTAAGCTTTTGGCTTAATGAGGCCGCGCCGCGGAGAAGGCGACAGGATCGCGTACTTATTCGAAAAGGAGTGCGTCGGCGACGGCTAGCAGGGGGCAGTGGAGAAACCAGTGCGGGGCCGAATGTATCACCTGAGTTTCGGAGCGTCTAGCCCTGAATACGCAAAAAGCCCCGCAAATTGCGGGGCTTTTCAAGGACAGTCTTTACCGCAACGCTTAGATGTTGGCGTCGAGGAAAGCTTTCAGCTGAGACTTCGACAGCGCGCCGACCTTGGTCGCTTCCACGTTGCCGTTCTTGAACAGCATCAGGGTTGGAATACCACGCACGCCGTGCTTGGCAGGGGTTCCCTGGTTTTCGTCGATGTTCAGTTTGGCAATGGTCAGCTTGCCTTCGTATTCCTCTGCAATCTCGTCCAGAACCGGAGCGATCATTTTGCAAGGGCCGCACCATTCAGCCCAGTAGTCGACCAGGACAGCGCCTTCGGCCTTGAGTACGTCGGCTTCGAAGCTAGCGTCGCTAACGTGTTTGATCAGATCGCTGCTGCTCATGGAATTCTCCAGGTTGTAAGCAAAAAAACGTGGCCCATCATAGCCGCCCTTCCCTTGTTCAGGAAGCCGCAGATGATTGAGTCTTGCTATGGCACCCGATGAGTTTGGGTATAGCTCAAGTCACGCGCTGGCGGGGGCAATGAAGGAAATTCCGGTGCGCAGGGCCGCGTTGCGCACGTGTTCCTGCATGGCTTTCTGCGCGGCGGCAGAGGCCCGGCGAGCCAGGGCGCGGAGGATCTTGCGGTGTTCCTGCCAGGTTTCCATGGCCCGCTCGGCGCGGATGAACGGTAGTTTCTGGCTCTCCAGAAAGATGTCGGCACTGGCGGTAAGGATGCTCAGCATCGCCTGATTGCCGCTGGCCAGCAGGATCCGCCGGTGAAATTCGAAATCCAGTTTCGCCGCCGCCTCGAAGTCGCCGGCGCGCAGTTGCTCGCGCATGGCCGCGACGTTGTCTTCCAGTTCGTCCAGATCAAACGTGCTCAGCGTCACCGCCGCCAGACCGGCCGCAAACCCTTCCAGCGCATAGCGCAATTGAAAGATTTCCAGCGGCGAAGCCTGGGCTGCAAACGGCCACGCCGGCGCGCCCTCGCCGCGCGGCAATTCCACCGGCGCCTGCACGAACACGCCTTTGCCCGGCTGGATGCTGACCACGCCCAGCGCACTCAAGGACGACAACGCCTCACGCAGCGACGCGCGACTGACACCCAACTGAACCGCCAGATCCCGTTGCGAGGGCAGCGCATCGCCGGGGCCGAAGCCCTGCTCGGTGATTAGTTTGCGGATCGCTTGCAGCGCCACTTCGGGTACGGCGCGGGAGATCGAGTTCATGGTTTTCCAGACGAACCAGGCCAAGGTGCGGCCAGTTGTAAAGCTATTCGAGGCATCAGGCAAGTCGTGCCCCAGCGGGGTTCGACAGGGCGCGTCGATGCGCTATCGCAGTGCGAAACGCGATCCGACTGTTCAGACCAGTAAGACCGAACAAACCCGCTAAACCCGTGGCTTTGCGGGGCCGAACCTCTGTCTTGGCACGGCCCATGCTCTGTCCGATCGCACATTTCACTTCCCGCCGATCCGGAGATTGTCCATGACGAAGCGTTACAGCGCCCTCCTCGCCGCCCTGTTTGCCGGTCTGATGCTGAGCCAGGCCCCCGCCCATGCCGACGGTCTGGATGACGTGGTCAAGCGCGGCACCTTGAAAGTCGCCGTGCCTCAGGACTTCCCGCCGTTCGGTTCGGTCGGCCCGGACATGAAGCCGCGCGGCCTCGATATCGACACCGCGAAACTGCTGGCCGAGCAGCTCAAGGTCAAACTCGAACTGACCCCGGTCAACAGCACCAACCGCATTCCATTCCTGACCACCGGCAAGGTTGACCTGGTGATTTCCAGCCTCGGCAAAAACCCCGAGCGCGAGAAGGTCATCGATTTTTCCCGCGCCTATGCGCCGTTCTACCTCGCCGTGTTCGGTCCGCCGGACGCAGCCGTCAACACTCTCGACGACCTGAAGGGCAAGACCATCAGCGTCACCCGTGGCGCCATCGAAGACATCGAGCTGACCAAGGTCGCTCCCGAAGGCGTGACCATCAAACGCTTCGAAGACAACAACTCGACCATCGCCGCCTACCTCGCAGGGCAAGTCGACCTGATCGCCAGCGGCAACGTGGTGATGGTCGCGATCAGCGAAAAGAACCCGAAACGCGTTCCCGCGCTGAAAGTGAAACTCAAGGATTCGCCGGTCTACGTCGGCGTGAACAAGAACGAGCCGGCGCTGCTGGGCAAGGTCAACGAGATCCTGGCCACTGCCAAGGCTGACGGCGCGCTGGAAAAGAATGCGCAGACCTGGCTCAAAGAGCCGCTGCCGGCCGACCTCTGACCGGCGCCGCGGGAGACTTTAATGGCCTATCAGTTCGATTTCTTGCCGGTGGTGGAAAACACCGGCCTGCTGCTGCGCGGGGCGTTGTTTACCCTTGAGCTGACGGCCATCGGCGCGCTGCTCGGGGTTGGCGTGGGCATCGTCGGAGCGCTGGTGCGGGCGTGGAAGATCCGTCCGTTCTCGGCGATCTTCGGCGTGTACGTGGAGCTGATCCGTAACACGCCGTTTCTGGTGCAACTGTTCTTCATTTTCTTCGGCCTGCCGTCCCTCGGCGTGCAGATTTCCGAGTGGCAGGCGGCGGTGCTGGCGATGGTGATCAACCTCGGTGCCTATTCGACCGAGATCATCCGCGCCGGCATCCAGGCAATTCCGCGCGGGCAGCTGGAAGCAGCGGCCGCCCTGGCGATGAGCCGTTTCGAAGCGTTTCGCCACGTGGTGCTGCTGCCGGCGCTGGGCAAGGTCTGGCCGGCACTGAGCAGCCAGATCATCATCGTCATGCTCGGTTCGGCGGTGTGTTCGCAGATTGCCACCGAGGAGTTGAGCTTCGCTGCCAACTTCATTCAGTCGCGCAACTTCCGCGCCTTTGAAACCTACGCCCTGACCACCCTCATTTATCTGTGCATGGCGCTGTTGATCCGTCAGTTGCTGAACTGGCTCGGCCGGCGCTACCTGTCCAAAAGCAGCGCAAGGAGCAGCCAATGAGCGACTTCACGTTCTGGGACATCCTGCGCAACCTGCTCACCGGCCTGCAATGGACGCTGGCGTTGTCGCTGGTGGCGTTCATCGGCGGCGGGGTCGTCGGGTTGCTGATCCTGATCATGCGCATCTCGAAAAACCCGCTGCCCAGCAGCATCGCCCGCACCTGGATCGAACTGTTCCAGGGCACGCCGCTGTTGATGCAGCTGTTTCTGGTGTTCTTCGGCGTGGCACTGGCCGGCGTCGAGATTTCGCCGTGGATGGCGGCGGCGATTGCCCTGACGCTGTTCACCAGCGCCTATCTGGCGGAGATCTGGCGCGGCTGCGTCGAGGCGATTCCCAACGGTCAGTGGGAAGCGTCGTCGAGCCTGGCGCTCAATCCGCTGGAGCAACTGCGCTACGTGATCCTGCCGCAGGCGCTGCGCATCGCCGTGGCGCCGACCGTGGGCTTCTCGGTGCAAGTGGTCAAGGGCACCGCCGTGACCTCAATCATCGGCTTCACCGAACTGACCAAGACCGGCGGCATGCTCGCCAACGCCACCTTCGAACCGTTCATGGTCTACGGCCTCGTCGCCCTGGGCTACTTCCTGCTCTGCTACCCCTTGTCCCTCAGTGCGCGCTACCTGGAAAGGAGACTGCATGCCTCTGCTTAGAATTTCCGCTCTGCATAAATACTACGGCGATCACCATGTGCTCAAAGGCATCGACCTGAGCGTCGAGGAAGGCCAGGTGGTGGCGATCATTGGTCGCAGCGGCTCGGGCAAATCCACCCTGCTGCGCACCCTCAATGGCCTGGAATCGATCAACGACGGCGTGATCGAAGTCGACGGCGAATACCTCGACGCTGCCCGCGCCGACCTGCGCAGTCTGCGGCAGAAAGTCGGCATGGTGTTTCAGCAGTTCAACCTGTTCCCGCACCTGACCGTTGGCGAAAACGTGATGCTCGCGCCGCAAGTGGTGCAGAAAGTGCCCAAGGCCAAGGCGCAAGAACTCGCGCGGCGGATGCTGGAACGTGTGGGTCTGGGCGAGAAGTTCGATGCCTTCCCGGAGCGTCTCTCCGGCGGCCAGCAACAGCGCGTGGCGATTGCCCGGGCGCTGGCGATGTCGCCGAAGGTGCTGCTGTGCGACGAGATCACCTCGGCGCTGGACCCGGAGCTGGTCAACGAAGTGCTCAGCGTGGTCCGCCAACTCGCCAAGGAAGGCATGACGCTGATCATGGTCACCCACGAAATGCGCTTCGCCCGGGAGGTCGGGGACAAACTGGTGTTCATGCATCAGGGCAAGGTGCACGAGGTGGGCGATCCGAAAGTGCTATTTGCCGATCCGCAGACGCCGGAACTGGCGAATTTCATCGGCACTGTGGAAGCAACTGCCTGAAACGGCCTGCTACCCGATCATTCCCAGGGAATGCAGCCCGGGACGCTCCGCGTCCCAAAAGCGGACGCAGAGCGTCCATTGAGGCATTCCCACGCAGAGCGTGGGAACGATCAGCGTCATTGACCGCGCAGCGGTCATTGACTTTATGCGCTGAATCAAGGGTTTGAACCCTGCGCGTTGGCGGCAGCGTTTGATCGTGGCACGATGGCGGGGTTATCGACCGAGACCCCCTGACCATGCCCCAATCCCAAGCCAAGAATCTGTCCCTGATCGCCGCGATCGACCTGGGCTCCAACAGCTTCCATATGGTCGTGGCCAAGGCCCAGAACGGTGAAATCCGCATTCTCGAGCGGCTCGGAGAAAAGGTTCAACTGGCCGCCGGCATCAACGATGAGCGTCAGCTCAACGAAGAGTCCATGCAGCGCGGGCTCGACTGCCTCAAGCGCTTTGCCCAACTGATCAACGGCATGCCCCTGGGCGCCGTGCGGATCGTTGGCACCAACGCCCTGCGTGAGGCGCGCAACCGTGGCGAATTCATCCGCCGCGCCGAAGAAATCCTCGGCCATCCGGTGGAAGTCATCTCCGGTCGTGAAGAGGCGCGCCTGATCTACCTGGGCGTGTCCCACACCCTCGCCGACACACCGGGCAAGCGTCTGGTCGCCGACATCGGCGGCGGCAGCACCGAATTCATCATTGGCCAGCGTTTCGAACCGCTGCTGCGCGAAAGCCTGCAAATGGGCTGCGTGAGCTTCACCCAGCGCTATTTCAAGGACGGCAAGATCACCCCGGCCCGCTACGCCCAGGCTTACACGGCGGCGCGCCTGGAAATCATGAGCATCGAACACGCCCTGCACCGCCTGACCTGGGATGAGGCCATCGGCTCCTCGGGCACCATCCGCGCCATCGGCCTCGCGCTAAAGGCCGGCGGCCATGGCACCGGCGAAGTGAACGCCGAAGGCCTGGCGTGGCTCAAGCGTCGCCTGTTCAAGCTTGGCGATGTCGACAAGATCGATTTCGAAGGCATCAAGCCTGACCGCCGCGCGATCTTCCCGGCGGGCCTGGCGATTCTCGAGGCGATCTTCGATGCTCTTGAACTGCAACGCATGGATCACTGCGAAGGCGCACTGCGTGAAGGCGTGCTGTACGACCTGCTGGGCCGCCATCACCACGAAGACGTGCGCGAACGCACCCTGACCTCGCTGATGGAGCGCTACCACGTCGACCTGGAACAGGCCGCGCGGGTCGAGCGCAAAGCCCTGCACGCCTTCGATCAAGTGGCCGTGGATTGGGAGCTGGACGACGGCATCTGGCGCGAACTGCTGGGCTGGGCGGCGAAAGTGCATGAAGTCGGGCTCGACATCGCTCACTATCACTACCACAAGCACGGTGCCTACCTGATCGAGCACTCGGACCTCGCCGGCTTCTCCCGCGAAGACCAGCAAATGCTCGCCCTGCTGGTGCGCGGCCACCGCCGCAACATCCCCAAGGACAAGTTTGCCGAGTTCGGCGACGACGGCGACAAGCTGATCCGTCTGTGCGTGCTACTGCGTTTCGCCATCCTGTTCCACCACATTCGTGGCACCCAGGCGATGCCGCAGGTTGCGCTGCATGCCAACGGCAACCACCTCGACGTGGAATTCCCGGAAAACTGGCTGGATGAAAACCAGCTGACCCAGGCCGATTTCGGGCTTGAAGCCGAATGGCTGACGCGGGTGGGGATTGTTCTGACCGTTCACTGAGTGACAAGTCAGGCGCAAAAAAGGCGATCCGGATGGATCGCCTTTTTTATTTCTTTGAAACCTGCGGTCAGCTGCTCACCGGCAGAATCGGGCTGCCCAAACGCTCCAGCAACGTCGCCTGCGCACTGCGCGGGTTCTGGTTGCCGGTCGGCGTGTTGCGGATGTAGCGGCCGTCCGATTGCAGGCTCCAGCTGTGGGTGTTGTCGGTCAGGTACAGCTCCAGCTCTTTCTTGACCCGGGTCAGCAGCTTCTTGCCCTCAACCGGGAAGCAAGTCTCGACGCGCTTGTCGAGGTTGCGCTCCATCCAGTCGGCGCTGGAGAGGAACATCTGCTCCTCGCCACCGTTGAGGAAGTAGAACACCCGGGTGTGCTCGAGGAAGCGGCCGATGATCGAGCGCACGTGAATGTTGTGCGAAACCCCGGCGATGCCCGGACGCAGGCAGCACATGCCGCGCACCACCAGATCGATGCGCACGCCGGACTGGCTGGCCTTGTACAGCGCGCGAATGATCTTCGGATCGGTCAGCGAGTTGAACTTGGCGATGATGTGCGCCGGTTTGCCGTCGAGCGCAAATTGCGTCTCGCGGGTGATCATGTCGAGCATGCCCTTCTTCAGGGTGAACGGCGCATGCAGCAGCTTCTTCATGCGCAGCGTCTTGCCCATGCCGATCAACTGGCTGAACAGCTTGCCGACGTCTTCGCACAAGGCATCGTCCGAGGTCAGCAGGCTGTAGTCGGTGTACAGACGGGCGTTGCCGGCGTGGTAGTTACCGGTGCCGAGGTGCGCGTAACGCACGATCTCGCCGGCCTCGCGACGCAGGATCAGCATCATCTTGGCGTGGGTCTTGAAGCCGACCACGCCGTAGATCACCACCGCACCGGCCGCTTGCAGACGGCTGGCCAGTTGCAGGTTGGATTCTTCGTCGAAACGCGCCCGCAGCTCGATGACCGCCGTCACTTCCTTGCCGTTACGCGCGGCGTCCACCAGCGCATCGACGATTTCCGAGTTGGCGCCGGAACGGTACAGGGTCTGGCGCACGGCCAGAACGTGCGGATCCTTGGCAGCCTGGCGCAGCAGGTCGACCACCGGGGTGAACGATTCGAACGGGTGCAGCAGCAGGATGTCCTGCTTGCTGATCACGCTGAAAATGTTCTCGCTGTTTTGCAGCAGTTTCGGGATCTGCGGCGTGAACGGCGTGTATTGCAGTTCCGGATGGCTGTCCAGCCCGGTGATGCTGAACAGACGCGTCAGGTTCACCGGACCGTTGACCTGGTACAGCTCGGTCTCGCTCAGGTTGAACTGCTTGAGCAGGTAGTCCGACAGGTGTTTCGGGCAAGTGTCGGCGACCTCCAGGCGCACGGCGTCACCGTAACGACGGGAGAACAACTCGCCACGCAGGGCGCGGGCCAGGTCTTCGACGTCTTCGGAATCGAGCGCAAGGTCGGCGTTTCGAGTCAGACGGAACTGGTAGCAGCCTTTTACCTTCATGCCCTGGAACAGGTCATCGGCGTGAGCGTGGATCATCGACGACAGGAACACATAGTTGTCACCAGGGCCGCCGACTTCTTCCGGCACCTTGATGATCCGCGGCAGCAGGCGCGGCGCCGGGATGATCGCCAGACCGGAATCGCGCCCGAAGGCGTCGATACCTTCGAGCTCGACGATAAAGTTCAGGCTCTTGTTCACCAGCAACGGGAACGGGTGCGTCGGGTCGAGACCGATCGGGGTGATGATCGGCGCGATCTCGTCGCGGAAATAGCGGCGGACCCAGGTCTTGAGCTTGGTTGTCCAGTTGCGCCGACGGATGAAGCGCACCTGATGCTTTTCCAGCTCGGGCAACAGAATGTCGTTGAGAATCGCGTACTGGCGGTCCACGTGACCGTGCACCAGCTCGCTGATGCGGGCCAGGGCCTGATGCGGTTGCAGGCCGTCAGCGCCGGCCTGTTCACGGGCGAAGGTAATCTGTTTCTTGAGGCCGGCGACGCGGATCTCGAAGAATTCGTCGAGGTTGCTGGAGAAGATCAGCAGGAACTTCAGCCGCTCCAGCAACGGGTAGGACTCGTCCAGCGCCTGTTCCAGCACGCGGATGTTGAACTGCAGTTGCGATAATTCACGGTGGATGTACAGGCTGCTGTCATCCAGGCCGGGAATCGCGATCACCGGTGCCGCCGCGGCAGGCTCGGTTGCCGGCGCGGGTGGCGCAGGCTCCAGTTCCGGCGGGGTTTCGGTAATCTGCTCGACCACGGGTTGAGCTTCTTTTACGGCAACTTCAGTGAGTCCTTCGGTATTCATCGAATGTTCCTGGGAGGGCTATTTCTGCTCTCGTAACAATTGAGCGGCACGGACAGCAAAGTAAGTGAGGATGCCATCAGCGCCGGCACGTTTAAAGGCGGTCAGGGATTCGAGGATCACGCCTTCACTCAACCAGCCATTCTGGATCGCCGCCATGTGCATGGCGTATTCACCGCTGACCTGATAGACGAAGGTCGGCACTTTGAAGGCATCTTTTACCCGGAACAAAATGTCCAGGTACGGCATGCCGGGCTTGACCATGACCATGTCCGCGCCTTCAGACAAATCCGCGCCCACTTCGTGCAGCGCTTCGTCGCTGTTGGCCGGGTCCATCTGATAGGAGGCCTTGTTCGCCTTGCCCAGGTTCGCGGCCGAACCCACGGCATCGCGGAACGGGCCGTAATAGGCGCTGGCGTACTTGGCCGAGTAGGCCATGATCCGCACATTGACGTGACCGGCCAGCTCCAGCGCTTCGCGGATTGCCTGGATGCGGCCGTCCATCATGTCCGACGGGGCAACCACCTGGGCGCCTGCAGCGGCATGAGACAAGGCTTGCTTGACCAGCGCATCGACAGTGATGTCGTTCTGCACATAGCCTTCTTCATCGAGAATGCCGTCCTGACCGTGAGTGGTGAACGGGTCGAGGGCAACGTCGGTAATCACGCCCAACTCGGGGAATCGGTCACGCAGGGCGCGGGTAGCGCGCTGGGCGATACCTTGCGGATTCCAGGCTTCGGCGGCGTCGAGGGATTTGAGCTCCGGCGGGGTGACCGGGAACAGCGCCAGCGCCGGAATCCCCAGTTCGACCCATTTGGCGGCCTCTTCCAGCAGCAGGTCGATGGTCAGGCGCTCGACACCGGGCATCGAGGCCACGGCTTCGCGGCGGTTTTCACCGTCGAGCACGAACACCGGCAGGATCAGGTCATCGACCGTCAACACGTTCTCACGCACCAGTCGCCGGGAAAAATCGTCACGGCGATTGCGACGCAGACGGGTGGCAGGGAACAGACGGTTGGCTGGGGTAAAGCTCACGGCAGACTCCTGAGCCCGCGCAAACCGGCGAGCGTGACAGTTATAGATGGCCATTATGACGGTCGTATGACAGTTATGTGCACCCCTGCGACAGGTAGTCGCTTTCCATTGTCCGTGTAGGAAATGTTCACGTCGAGACACATTTCGACACTTTCCTGAATGTGTCCGAAGGGTTAGGCTGCGCGTTCATTTCGCCAGCACCCAGACAATGCTCCAACAATTTCTGCATGACTTCGGCTACTTTGCCCTGTTTCTCGGGACGTTTTTCGAAGGCGAAACCATCCTGGTGCTCGCGGGCTTCCTCGCGTTCCGTGAATACATGGACATCAAACTGGTGGTGGTCGTGGCGTTCTTCGGCAGCTATGCCGGGGATCAGCTGTGGTACTTCCTGGGCCGCAAACACGGACGCAAATTGCTGGCGCGCAAACCGCGCTGGCAGATGATGGGCGACCGCGCGCTGGAACACATCCGCAAGCACCCGGACATCTGGGTCCTGAGCTTTCGCTTCGTATACGGCCTGCGCACGGTGATGCCAGTGGCGATCGGCCTGTCGGGCTATCCGCCGGGACGTTATCTGCTGCTCAACGGTATCGGCGCCGCGATCTGGGCCACCGCCCTGGCCGCTGCCGCCTATCACTTCGGCGCTGTGCTCGAAGGCATGCTCGGCAGCATCAAGAAGTATGAGTTGTGGGTGCTGGGCGCACTGCTGGTGCTCGGCCTGGGCCTGTGGCTGCGCCGCCGGTTCAAGAATGCCCGGCTGGCGAAAAAGGTCTACGAGGAAGAACAGGCCGAGCAACTGGCCAAGGCCGAACAGCACAAAGCCGACATGGCCAAGGCTTCCGACCCTAAGACGCCAGCCGAGTAAGTCGCTGGCGGCAGCAATACAGCCCGATGCCGCTGAGCAGGCTGTAACTGAGCAGGCCGACCCATATCCCCGGGCTGGCCGGCCACAGCCCGACCAGCGGCGCCAGCCACACCAGCGGCAGGTTCGATGCCAGCCGCAGCGCTTCCAGCCTTCCCGCCCACGGACGATTCTCCAGGGCCACGCCTAACACGAACAGACCGAACGCCACCGCGCTCCAGCCAAGCAGCAATGCAGCGGTGGACAGACTGTGTTCCAGATTCAGCAGGTAACTGCCCAGCGCCACGTACACACCGAACTGCAACCCCACGTACCACTGCCGACGGCTGTCCAGCGTCACCTCGAATTTGCGGAACTGACGCAGGTCCGGCTTGCTCATCGGGTACTTCGCCGCGACGTCCGCCGGACGCCAGCCGGTGCGCATGAACCAGATCCTAATTTTGTCCCACGTGCGCTCGGCCCGACGCGCGTCCTCCCACAGCTGCGCGTAGAACTGCAGGTTGGCCCACAACGGATTCCAGCTCGCCAACGGCGTGGTCACGCCAAAAATCACCGGTTCATTGTCGTCCTCTTCCTGGAACGAGCCGAACAGACGGTCCCAAATAATGAACACCCCGCCGTAGTTGCGATCCATGTAGAGAGCGTTCTGTGCATGGTGGGCCCGATGATTGGACGGCGTGACGAAGCACCACTCGAACCAGCCGAGCTTGGGAATATGCCGGGTGTGGACCCAGAACTGATACAGCAGATTCAGCGCCGCAACACTGACGAACACCAGCAGCGGCACACCGAGTACCGCCATCGGCAGGTAGAAAATCCAGCTCAGCAGAAACCCGGTGCTGGTCTGGCGCAAGGCGGTGGAAAGGTTGTAGTCCTCGCTCTGGTGATGCACCGAATGCGCGGCCCAGAGGATGTTGCGTTCATGGCCCATGCGATGCAGCCAGTAATAGCAGAAGTCATAGAGAACAAAGGCCAACACCCACACCCAGACGCTGTCCGCAGGCAACCTGACCAGCGCCAGATGCTCAAGGGCAAACGCATAGGTCACCAGGCCAACACCCTTGGTCAGCAGGCCGGTGGTGGTCGACAACACGCCGGTGCTGATGCTGTTCACCGCATCGGCCAGGCGATAGTTGCTCACCCCGCGCCAGCGGTCGGCGATGAGTTCGGCCGCCATCAATACGAAGAAAAACGGCACCGCATACAGAATGAAGTTCATGACGTGCCCTGGTCGAAATCTGTAGCACAGATCCTAGGTGTAGCCGCGGCTGCACCCTATGGCAACGAGCGACAAATTAGTGGACATTTAACGCCATGAATCTGGAGAGAAACCCATGAGCAAAAAAGTTGCAGTGATCTTGTCCGGTTGCGGCGTGTACGACGGCGCCGAGATCCAAGAGAGCGTCATCACCCTGCTGCGCCTCGACCAGCGCGGCGCTCAGGTGCAGTGCTTCGCCCCGAACATCGCGCAATTGCATGTGATCAACCACCTGACCGGTGAAGAAATGCCCGAGTCGCGCAGCGTGCTGGTGGAATCGGCACGCATCGCCCGGGGCAACGTCAAGGACCTGCGCGAGGCCGATGTCGAGGACTTCGATGCGCTGATCGTGCCCGGCGGTTTTGGTGCAGCGAAGAACCTGTCGAACTTCGCCAGCGAAGGCGCCGGCTGCACCGTACAGCCGGAAGTGCTGGCGCTGGCCGAAGCCTTTGCCGAAGCGGGCAAGCCTGTCGGCCTGATCTGCATCTCGCCCGCGCTGGCCGCAAAAATCTATGGCCCGGGCGTGACCTGCACCATCGGCAACGATGCCGACACGGCCGCCGCCATGAACAAGATGGGCGCCACCCACGAAGACTGTGCGGTGACCGACATCATCGAAGACAAGGCGCGCAAACTGGTGACGACCCCGGCGTACATGCTGGCGCAGACGATCAGCGAGGCGGCTTCGGGGATTAACAAGCTGGTGGATCGGGTGTTGGAACTGACCCACGAAAACGACGCCTGACCGGCGATAGCGATCGTTCCCACGCTCCGCGCGGGAATGCAGCCTTGGACGCTCCGCGTATGCCTTGCATCGGCGGTGAGGCTGGGACGCGGAGCGTCCCGAGAGGCATTCCCACGCAGAGCGTGGGAACGATCAACGTTCAGGTTTTGCGGGTGAGCCTGGTGAGGATCCGATCCAGCGCGTTGGCAAACGCCTGCTTCTCCCGGTCACCGAACGGTGCCGGGCCGCCGCTGACCTGGCCCTGTTCACGCAAGTCGGTGAACAGGTTGCGCGTCGCCAGCCGCTCAGCCATGTTCTGCGCGTCGAACTCCTTGCCTCGCGGGTCCAGCGCCGCCACACCCTTCTTCACCAGCCGGTCGGCCAGCGGGATGTCGCTGCAGATCACCAGTTCGCCCGGCACCGCGTGTTCCACCAGATAATCATCCGCCGCATCCGGGCCACTCGGCACCACGATCAGCTTGACGATCGCCAGCGCCGGTTTGCTCTGCGGCTGCCCCGCCACCAGCACCACCTCGAAGCGGCGCTTGAGGGCGAACTTCACCACCAGTTCTTTAGCCATCTTCGGGCAGGCGTCGGCATCGATCCATACGCGCATCATCTCAGGCCGCCACCCGGCGCTTTTCCGCCACCCGGCTGCGACCGTAGAGCACGATGATCGCCGCAATCGCCACGGCCTGCGCCGTCAGCGAATAGGCATCGGCGTGAATCCCCAGCCAGTCGAAATCGAAGAACGCCACCGGCCGGGTGCCGAAGATCCCAGCTTCCTGCAACGCCTTCACGCCGTGGCCGGCGAATACCACCGACAACGCGCAGAGCAGCGCTGCGTTGATGCTGAAGAACAGCGCCAGCGGCAGTTTTGCCGAACCGCGCAGGATCACCCATGCCAGACCGAACAGCAGCACCAGTGCCGTCGCGCCACCGGCGAGTACCGCGTTATGCCCGGCGGGACCGGCCTGCAACCACAGGGTTTCGTAGAACAGGATCACTTCGAACAGCTCGCGGTACACCGAGAAGAACGCCAGGATCGCGAAGCCGAAACGCCCGCCGCCACCGACCAGGCTCTGTTTGATGTAATCCTGCCAGGCCGCCGCGTGGCGACGGTCGTGCATCCACACGCCAAGCCACAACACCATGACACTGGCGAACAGCGCCGTGGCGCCTTCGAGCAGTTCACGCTGGGAGCCGCTGACATCGATCACGTACGCCGCCAGCGCCCAGGTGCCAAGGCCCGCCAGCAGCGCCAGACCCCAGCCGATGTTGACGCTGCGCACCGCCGATTGCTGGCCGGTATTGCGCAGGAACGCGAGGATCGCCGCCAGCACCAGAATCGCTTCCAGACCTTCGCGCAGCAGAATCAGCAGGCCGGAAATGTAGCTCAGCGACCAGCTCAGACCGTCGCTGCCCAGCAGACCGGCAGATTCCTTGAGTTTGGCCTTGGCCGCGTCCAGACGCTGCTCGGCCTGCGCCACCGGCAAACCGTCCTGCAGCGATTGCCGATAGGCCATCAGGGATTTTTCGGTGTCTTTACGCACGTTGGCATCGACGTTGTCCAGCGAGCTTTCGACCAGTTCGAAGCCTTCCAGATACGCCGCCACCGACAGGTCATAGGCTTGATCGTGCTCACCGGCACGGTACGCCGCCAGGCTGTTGTCCAGCGTCGCGGCGGTGTAGTCGAGCAACTGCGCAGGGCCGCGCTTGACTTGTGGCGGCTGCGCCCGTTGCACGCGGAAGATCGCAGCGGCTTCAGCGCCCTCGGCAGCCTGCACTTCGGCCGGAGTCTGACGGGCAAGGTCGGCGATGTTGTAGGTCTTGTCGGATTTGGCCGTGGCCGGATCGGCGCTGAACTGTGCGATATAGGTCGCCAGGTCCCAGCGCTGACGATCATCCAGTTGATCGGCGAAGGCTGGCATGTCAGTGCCTTCGACGCCCTGACCGAGGGTGCTGTAGATCGCATACAGACTCAGGTGATCCATCCGCGCAGCGTCGCGCAGATTGGCTGGCGCCGGCGTCATGCCAAGGCCCGCCGGGCCGTCACCGGCACCCGTGTCGCCGTGGCACACCGAGCAGTTTTGCGCGTAGAGCGGCGCGCCACGGGTCGGATCGGGCGTGATGATCGGGGCCTGGCTGACTTCATAAGCCACCGCCAGTTTCGCCCCCAGTTGCCGGGCCTGACGGGCCACGTCCGCGCCGTCCTGTTTCGCCGTGATGGCGGCGTGCAAGGCAGTGACACCCTGTTCCAGCGCCGCCTTCTCAGGTTTGGCCGGCAGGCCGGCGATCAGCCCTTGCAGCACTTGGGTGAATTCCAGCTGCTCGCGGTATTCACCGTCGTCGATGACCTTGCCAGCCTGCACCGTCGGCGGGTAATCGGCGCTGATGTAATCGAGCAGGTGCAGCGCTTGCGGTGCGCCTTCCACGGTGTCGGCCAGCAGATTGAAGCTGCTCAGCGCGCACAACGGGAACACCAGCCAGGCCAGAAATCGGGACGCGGCAGTCATGAATGAGTCTCAAGTGGAAATGCGAAGTTACATATTGTTCACGTCGAGGGAGCCTGACTCAAGCTTTCTCTCCAATCGCCGGCACT
The DNA here is from genome assembly GCF_056626735.1 of Pseudomonas sp. 1. Classification (NCBI taxonomy): domain Bacteria; kingdom Pseudomonadati; phylum Pseudomonadota; class Gammaproteobacteria; order Pseudomonadales; family Pseudomonadaceae; genus Pseudomonas; species Pseudomonas sp. 1. Next base: position 83,622 of record NZ_JBWXMQ010000009.1, read on the forward strand.
TGGCCATCGCCCGCCCATATAATCCGACACCTCCCGCCTTACTGTTCAAGGAAGAGCTGCACTCCATGCGCCAATGCCTGCTGTTCCCGATGTTAATCGGCACGCTCCTGCTACTTAGCGGATGCGCCGCTTACCGCAATTACGACCTGGAAATGCAGCAAACCAACGACCGGCTGATGCTCGGCGACTATCAGGGCGCACTGGATGTGCTGGAGTGGCACAACCCCTGGGAAGACAAGGACCTGCTCTACTACTTCGAGAAGGGTTCGATTCTCAGCTTTGCCAACGCACGCCCGCAGAGCCAGAAAGCCTGGCGCAGCGCCGACCGGATGGTGTTCCAGCGCGAAGAAGCCGTGCCTTCCGCCCCCATGAAGCTGCTCAACCGGTTTGCCTATGAAATGGGCACCATGCTGGTCAACGACAAGCTCAGTCGCTACGAAGGCTATGACTACGAAAAAGTCATGCTGACCACACAGATGGCCCTCAACCAATTGGGTGAAAGTGATTTCGACGGCGCCCGGGCAGACATCAAGAAGACCCACGAACGTGAAGCACTGATCGCCCGTCAGCGGGAGCGCCAGTATGAAGAGCTCGAGGAACAGGCCAAAGCTCAAGGCATCGTCGTGCAATACAAGGATCTGCAGGGCTATCCCGTCACCACCCTGGATGCGCCGGCGGTGATTGAACTGAAAAACGGTTACCAGAGTGCTTTCAGCCATTACCTGGCCGGGTTCACCTATGAAGCGCTGGGTGAACGGGATCTGGCCGCACCGGGTTATCGCCAGGCGATCGAGTTGCGCCCAAACACGCCCTTCCTCGAACAGGCGTTGCGCAATCTCGACAAACCGCCGGCCAAGGATGATGAAAGCGATGTTCTGATCGTCGTCCAGAGCGGTCTGGCGCCGGCCCGCAGCTCGGTAACAGTGCCGATCCCGGTGCGGCTCAATGAAAATCTGGTCATTACCGCGCCGATCTCGTTCCCCATTCTGGTGCCGGACACCGTCACACCGGCGTTCGACCACATCCTGGTGGATGGCCGCAAGCGGCGGCTGACCATGATCAACAGCGTTACCGACATGGCATTCCGTACGTTGCGCGACGACATGCCGGCGATCATTTCCCGGGCGATGTTCCGCGCCAACATGGCCGCCATTTCCCAGGCGCAGGAAAACGAGCGCAATCCGGCCAAGGCCTCGCTGGTCGTCACCGAGCACGATCCCTTTGAGGAGGCCGATACCCGAACGTGGCGCACGCTCCCCGACAAGACACTGGTGGCACGCATTCGACTGAAGAAAGGCGATCATCGATTCAATGCGCCCAATGCGCCCGGAGCGTCATCGGTCATCCTGCGCATCGACCGCGATCACCAGTTGGTCAACCTGCGAGTTCTGAGAGATGTCGCCAACGTAATCGGCAATGCCAGATTGCCGGATAAGTAATGGCACCTAACTAACCGGTGCAATTAAAAAGCTATTACATAGCCAGCATCGCCCGCTTATAATGCCGCGCCCGCGCTATCGCGATGCGGCATTAAAGCTCCTCTTTTTATGAGGAATTGGCAGGAGGCCAATGCCACTGTCGATCGGTCCCAGCAGCCCGACCCGCACCCGAGGCTGTCGCTACTCATGGAAGAAGTACCCCATGGCATTCCGCGCTCCCACTCTGATCGCGCTCAGCGCCGTCACCCTGCTGTCCGGCTGTTCGGCGTTTCGCAACTACGATTCCGAACTGGCCCAGACCAACCAGCAACTGGCTACCGGCAACGTCGACGCCGCCCTGACCCTGCTGGAAAAGAACAACACCGGCCCGGACAAGGACCTGCTCTATTACTTCGAAAAGGGTGAACTGCTGCGCGCCAAGGGCGATCTGTCCGGCAGCCAGAACGCCTGGACCAGCGCCGACCAGGTGGTGGGCAAGTGGGAAGACTCGGTCAAGCTCGACACCGACAAGTACCTGGCCCAGTTCGGCAGCTTCCTGGTCAACGACAAGGTGCGCCGCTACGAAGGCTACGACTACGAAAAAGTCATGCTGACCACGCAGATGGCCCTGAACCTGCTGGCGGTCAATGATTTCGACGGCGCCCGTACCGCAATCAAGAAGACGCACGAACGTGAAGCGGTGATCGCCGACCTGCGCGACAAGGAATACCTCAAGAGCGAAGAGGAAGCCGAAAAAGAAGGCATCAAGACCGAATACAAGGACTTGCAGGGCTATCCGGTCGCCAGCCTCGACGCGCCGGAAGTGATCAGCCTGAAAAACAGCTACCAGAGTGCGTTCAGCCACTACCTGGCCGGTTTCGTCTATGAAGCCCTGGGCGAGAAAGACCTGGCTGCGCCGGGCTATCGCAAGGCTGCCGAGCTGCGCCCGAACACCCCGCTGCTGGAGCAGGCGCTGGTCAACCTCGACAAGCCGGTCAAGAGCGACGACAGCGACATCCTGATCGTGGTGCAAAGCGGTCTGGCGCCGGCCCGCGATTCGATCCGCGTGCCGTTGCCGCTGCCAATCTCCAACAACGTAGTGATCACCCCGCTGTCGTTCCCGATCATCAAACCTGACACCTCCACCGCGACCTTCGCGCAGATCGGCGTCGATGGCCAGCAGGTCGACCTGACCGCACTGAACAGCACCACCGCCATGTCCCGCCGCGCGCTGCGCGATGACATGCCGGGGATCATCCTGCGCACCACCGTGCGCGCGATCACCAAAGGTGTGGCGCAAAAGAAGATCAACGAAACCAACCCGCTGGCCGGTCTGGCGGTCGGTATTTCTTCAGCTGTGCTCGAAGGTGCCGATACCCGTACGTGGCGCACCCTGCCGGACACCACACAAGTGGTCCGTCTGCGCCTGAAAAAGGGTGAGCACCAGGTTACTCTGCCGAGCGCCGTCGGGGGCTCTCAGGTCAAGGTGACCGTCGATCAGCGTTACCAGGTGATCACCCTGCGCGCCGTCGGCAATCAGGTGTTCGCCGCCGGCCTCGCCGCCCACGTCACCCCGAGCGCTGGCGCCACCGCCGTGGCCAGCCTCAAACAACCTTAAGAACGGAGTCTTTGCATGCGCCTCAAACTCATCGCCGTCGCCGCCTTCGCCCTTCTGGCGAGCGGCTGCGCCACCCCGCCACCGCCGGAGCCGGGCAGCGCCGCGAGCAAGGTCGTGGCCATGGGCCCGCAGAAACACATCGTGGTCGGCGCGATGCGCGTGGCCCGCGAAAACGGCTTCATGACCGTCAACGTGCAGTTGAGCAACACCCTCAACAGCAACAAGACGTTCTACTACCGCTTCGCCTGGCTCGGGCCGGAAGGGTTCCCGATCGCCGAAGAAGAAGTCTGGAAGAGCCAGATGATGTACGGCGCCCAGACCAGCTTCATCCAGGGCATTGCCCCGACGCCGAAAGCCGTGGACTTCCGTCTGGAACTCAAGACGCCTTAAGCCCGACACCCTATTTCCGATTCAGAGACCATTCCCATGTTTGCACGCTTTTCCTTCATCGCCGTCCTCGCCCTGCTGGCCTCCGGTTGCGCCAACACTTCGCCGACCCTGGGCAGCAAGAACATCAGCTACGGCGACACCAAGGCCGTTGAAACCGTGACCAACGAGTTCGGCTCCACCGACCTGCAGATGATCGCCGAATCGATGACCCGTTCGCTGGCCCAGTCCGGCATCCTGCAGGGTCGCCCTGTGGTGCAGGTCTACGACGTGAAGAACAAGACCAGCGAATACATCGACACCCGCGAAATCACCACCAGCATCAAGACCCAGCTGATGAAGTCCGGCACCGCCCGCTTCGCCAGCGACAACACTGCGATGCAGAGCCAGGTCGACCAGCTCAAGCTGCAAAATCAGAGCGGCCTGTACAAGAAGAGCACCGTGGCCAAGACTGGCAACATGATCGCCGCCAAATACCGTCTTGAAGGTTCGATCAGCTCGATCGTCAAGCGCAGCAGCGACTACAAGGACGTCTTCTACAAATTCAGCCTGCAACTGATCGACGTTGAAAGCGGTCTGGCCGAGTGGATGGACGAAAAAGAGATCCGCAAAACCACGGAGCGTTAATCGATGCGCGCATGGATTGGCATGATGGCCCTGGCTTGCGCGTTCAGCGTGCAGGCGGCCCCGAAAGTCGCGGTGACGGATCTGGCGTACCAGGAACGTGTGGAGCAATACATCCACATCGTTTCGGCACAGAACAATTACCGCGAAGGTTATTACAGCGCCAGTGGGTCTTCGAGCTACAACGAGCTCGAAGCCACCACCAGCTACATCGAACAGACCGAACTGCGTAAATTCACCGGTGACATCAAGGGTGAAATCCTGCGTACCGGCATGTTCCAGCTGGTGCAGGGCACGCCGTACACCGCGTCCTCCAAGGGTGACGTCTACGACGTGATCAAGCGGATCAAGGCCGGCAACTTCAAGGGTGCCGATTACGTGCTGTTCGGCACTGTATCGGACATCGACTTCACCCAGGACGTGAACGAGCTGGCGAACACCGACAGCTACTCCGCCGTGCTGGGCCTGACGCTGGTGGCTGACTTCAGCCTGATCAACACCAAGACCTACGAAATCACCTCGGCCTTCACGGCGATGGGTGAAGCGCAGGACACCAAACTGGTGAACCACCGCGACATCAAGATCTCGCTCAACCGCCCGCGGGTGGTGCGTGACGTGTCGAAGGCGCTGGGCGAAGACGTGGCCGGGCAACTGAGCATGCAGCTCGGCGGTGGCGGTCACGAGCAGCCGCGTGAACCGCAGCAACGTAACAATCTGCCGCGTGATACGGCGCCAGTGATTCTGCGCTGATTAACAGCCGGAAACGAAAAAGGCGACCTGCAAAGGTCGCCTTTTTTGTGCCTGTACGCTTTACGCAGCAGCTTTGCGCAACGTCGCCATGAACGCCGCGGCGCCAATGAACAGCCCGGCAAACGTGCGGTTCATGCGTCTCTGCTGAGTCGGTGTGCGCAACAGGCGCAGCACCTTCGAAGCCAGACCGGTGTAGCCGGCCATGACGATCAGGTCGACCGCAATCATGGTCACGCCGATCACCACGTACTGGATCAACAGCGGCGCATGCGGATTGATGAACTGCGGCAGCACCGCCAGCATGAACACCAGGGCCTTGGGGTTGCTGATGTTCACCAGAAAGCCACGGAACACCAGGGCCAGCGGTTTGCCGATCGGCCGGACCGCCGCGTCGTCACTCATGTCCATCGGCAGTGCGCGCCACTGCTTGATCGCCAGATAAACCAGGTAGGCGACACCGAACCATTTGATCGCGTGGAACGCGGTGGCCGAAGCGGTGAGAATCGCGCCGACACCGGCGCCGACGATGGCGATCTGCACAGCCAGGCCGATCTGCAGGCCCAGGGCATTCCAGTAGCCGCGCCAGAAACCGTACTGCAGGCCGCTGGACATCGACGCAATGGCGCCGGCACCCGGAGAAAGGCTGATCACCCAGCAGGCGGCAAAAAACGCCAGCCATGTTTGAAGCTCCATCGCACACCTCGACTTCGGACTCGTGACAATCCTCAAAGCTAATGCGGATTTGGCTGGATGACTACCGATTTTTTGCAGGATGTTGCGGCCGCCGACCAACGCGGCCGGCGCGCGATCACTTTTCGAAACCGCTGGAAGGGAACACATCCGTGCCGCGCCAGCGTCGCACCGAACGCTGGAAGAACAGGCTGTTGGGCACTTGCACCATGGCGCTGCCGGTGCCGAGTTCTTCGGCTTCGATCAAGGTGGTGTAGAGCAGATTGATCGCTACCACCCGACCTTTGACGCCGGGCTTGTCGGTGGTGTCCACCAGTTCGACCACGTCGCCGAGACGAAACGGACCGACGGTGAAGATCAGAATCGCGCAGAGCAGGTTCGACAGCACGCTCCACATCGCGAAAAAGGCCACCGCCGCCACCGCGACGAAGCCCGACAACGCAGTCCAGAGCACCGTGGCCGAGACTCCAAGGCGTTCCAGCACGAAGATCAGCGCACTGCCCATGATCAGCCAGCGCAGACCGCCGCGCAGCGGCATCAGCAACTGCGGCGGGAACGGATACTTCTCGCCCAGGCGGGTCAGGAATCGGGCGACGACACGCTGGGCGAAGTAGCCGGCCAGCAGGATCAGCAGAATCTGCACGCCGAGCCAGATCGGCTCGACCCACATCGCCGGCAATGGAAGTTTGAAGGCTTCCATCAGGACAACGCCTCCAGCTCCGCCTGCATGCTTTCCAGCGTTTCCAAGGCTTGCATCCACGCTTCTTCAAGTTCGCCTTCGCGGACTTTCAGCCTGGCCTGCTCGGCCAGCAGGTCACGCAATTCGCTCTTGCGCGCCGGCTCGTAGATGTCGCTGTCGCCAAGGCTGGCATCGACCTTCGCCAGCTTCTCGTGCAGCTTGCCGAGCTCGGCTTCGAGCTTGTCAGCCTCGCGCTTGTGCGGCGCCAGTTGCTGACGCAACGCAGCGGCGGCCTGACGCTGGGCCTTCTTGTCAGTCTTGTCCGGATTGACCGGCGTGTTGCTGACCGGGGCGTTGCGCTGGCGGTATTCGACCAGCCAACGAGCGTAATCCTCAAGATCGCCGTCGAACTCTTCGACCTTGCCGTCCGCGACCAGGAAGAAGTTGTCGGTGGTGCTCTTGAGCAGATGCCGATCGTGGGAAACCACCAGCACCGCACCACTGAATTCCTGCAACGCCATGGTCAGCGCCAGGCGCATTTCCAGATCCAGGTGGTTGGTCGGTTCGTCGAGCAGCAACAGGTTCGGCCGTTCCCAGGCGATCAGCGCCAGGGCCAAACGGGCCTTTTCGCCACCGGAGAAATTCAGCACCGGCTCGTCGATCCGCGCACCGCGGAAGTCGAAACCACCGAGGAAGTCGCGCAGGGTCTGCTCGCGCTCGGTCGGCGCCAGACGCTGCAAGTGCAGCAACGGGCTGGCCTTGGCATCCAGAGAGTCGAGCTGATGCTGGGCGAAGTAGCCGACCACAGTGTTCTCGCCACGGGTCAGGCGCCCGGCCAGCGGCGACAGCTCGCCGGCGAGGTTCTTGATCAGGGTCGATTTACCGGCGCCGTTGGGGCCGAGCAGACCGATTCGCGCACCGGGGGTCAGTTGCAGCTTGACCTTCTCCAGCACGGTTTTCTCGCCGTAACCCAAACGCGCATCGGACAGGTCGATCAGCGGGCTGGAGATCTTGGTCGACTCGCGGAACACGAAGTCGAACGGCGAGTCGACGTGGGCCGCCGACAGCTCTTCCATCCGCTCAAGCGCCTTGATCCGGCTCTGGGCCTGACGGGCCTTGGTGGCCTGGGCCTTGAACCGGGCAATGTAGCTTTCCATGTGCGCACGCTGCGCCTGCTGCTTCTCGTAGGCCTGTTGCTGCTGGGCCAGACGCTCGGCGCGGGCGCGTTCGAACGCGGTGTAGCCGCCACGGTAGAGCGTCAGCTTGCGCTGATCGACGTGGGCCACATGATCGACCACTTCATCGAGGAAATCCCGGTCGTGGGAAATCAGCAGCAAGGTGCCGGGGTAACTTTTCAGCCACTCTTCGAGCCAGATGATGGCGTCGAGGTCCAGGTGGTTGGTCGGTTCGTCGAGCAGCAGCAGGTCTGACGGGCACATCAAAGCCTGCGCAAGGTTCAGACGCATCCGCCAGCCACCGGAGAAATCTCCTACCTGACGATCCATCTGCTCATTGGTGAAACCGAGACCGGCCAGCAACTTGCGCGCCCGCGCATCGGCGGTGTAACCGTCGGCGCTGTCGAGTTCGGCGTGCAGGCGCGCCAGAGCAGCCCCGTCGTGGGCCTCTTCGGCCGCTGCGAGGTCACGCTGGACCTCGCGCAGGCGCAGGTCGCCATCGAGCACGTAGTCGACCGCCAGACGCTCGAGGGTGTCGACCTCCTGGCGCATGTGGGCGATACGCCAATCGGCCGGCAACAGGCAATCGCCCGAGTCCGGGTGCAACTCACCGCGGAGCAAGGCGAACAGGCTGGATTTGCCGGCGCCGTTGGCACCGATGAGGCCGGCTTTGTGGCCGGCGTGCAGGGTCAGCTCGGCGTCTTCTAGCAGACGTTGCGGGCCACGCTGTAAAGTCAGGTTCTGAAGTCGGATCATAATGGCGGCGGAGTCTACCAGCTTCGTCCGCAACTGGCGCGAGTAGCACGATGTCCTCTGACCTGTGGAGCTTTGCCCTTGCCGTCTACGCCCGTCCCGGTGTGGAGGATGCCTGCCTGCGCCTGCAATCGGCAGGGGCCAATGTGTGCCTGATGCTGTGTGGCTTGTGGCTGGAACAGCGCGATGTGACCTGCGACGAGGGGCGCGCCCGGCAGCTTCTGGAACTGACAGAGCCTTGGGACCGGGAAGTAGTCCAGCCGTTACGCGCATTGCGCATGCAGTGGAAAGCCCTGGCCGACACCGATCCGGTGCTCAAGGGGATGCGCGAGCAGATCAAGGGATTGGAGCTGGAGGCTGAGCGTGCGCTGCTGTCGCGACTTGAAGGCGCCGCGCAAGGCTGGAAGCGTGACTCCAAGGAATCGAGTGACTGGCTGAACGTGCTGGCCGGCCCGGCGGCCAACCTGAACCGCGACGCGCTGCAAGTGCTGCGCGTCGCGGCGACCGGCGCTTAGGAAGCGCTGGACGGATTGCTGGTGACGCTCGACACCGGCGCCGGGGATGGCGTGGTTGCGGTGGTCGAGGTAGTGGCGGCCGGTGCCGGTGCTGCAGTCGGAGCCGGGGTTGCCGGTGCGGCAGGTTTGGCAGCAGGCGCAGTGGCAGGTTTTGCTGCAGCTGGTTTTGCTGCTGGCTTGGCGGCAGCTGGCTTGGCAGCGGCAGGTTTTTTCACCGCAGGTTTTGCAGCAGGTTTCGCTGCTGGCTTGGCGGCCGGTTTGGCAGCGGGTGCTGGCTTGGCTGCGGTGGTTGCAGGCTTCGCGGCGGCAGCCGGTTTGACGGCTGGTTTGGCAGCGGGTTTTGCCGCAGCTTTTGCCGCAGGTTTCGCCGCCGCTTTGGCAGCAGGTTTCGCAGCAGGCTTGGCAGCGGTTTTCGCCGCAGGCTTGGCAGCAGCAGTTTTGGCGGCTGGTTTGGCAGCGGCTTTAGCGGCTGGTTTTGCTGCCGGCTTTGCAGCCACTTTGGTGGCTGGCTTGGCAGCAGGTTTCGCAGCTGCAGTGCTTGCCGGAGCGGCCTTCGCAGCAGCGGTTTTCGCCGCAGGTTTGGCAGCTGGTTTTGCAGCAGCCGGCTTGGCAGCAGCTGGTTTGGCAGCAGCTGGTTTGGAAGTCGCTGGTTTGGCTGCTGTGGTTTTGGCCGCAGGTTTAGCAGCGCTGGCGGCTGCAGGTTTCTTCGCGGCTGGTTTTGCAGCGGCTTTCACTGGCGCTTTTGCAGGGGCTTTGACCGGTGCTTTTGCAGCAGGTTTGGCAGCCGCTTTTTTCGCAGGCGCCGCTGCCGGTTTGGCCGAACGCAGGGACAATGCCTTGCCGACGGCCTCTTGAACACGACCGACACCCTGGGCCAGTTTCAGGCTTTCCTGGGCATCGCGCTTGAGTTGCAGAATGTAGCTGCGGGTATCGGACTGACGCTCCTTCAGGGCATCAAGCAGATCTTCGAGTTCCTTCACGGCAGCCTTGGCCTTGGTCTGCGCCTTGGCTTTACCGGCCGCTGCTGCGTCCTGCAATTTGGTGCGGGATTTGTGCAGCTTTTCTTGTGCCTTGCCGCGCTGCTTTTCCAGTTTGGCGAGCAGTTTTTCAGCATCAGCCAAGGCTTGGGAGCAAGCGTTTTCCAGATGCTCGAGCAAGCTGCCCGAGAGTTGTTGGAGTAAATGCAACGGAGTGTTTACAGGCTTCTTGGTGGCCGACATGGTTTACCTCCTGGCTGACGTGAGTGCGGCTCATACTAGACCTCTGCTGCTACCGCCGCTAGGGCATGTTGACAGTATCGAAAGCACTCGGTTGCAGGCTTGCGAAAAACTTCTGCGCATTGGCAAAAGCAGTTCACCGTTGCAGACGTTCGCGCTGGCATAATCCACCGCAATTCAGGACGGAGAGTGCCCATGTCGCGCTACCTTTTTTTATCCCTCTGCATGATTTTTTCCTTGGCGCAGGCCGACGAAAAAAACACTGCAAACGATGCCCACGATCTGGCTTACAGCCTGGGTGCCAGCCTCGGTGAACGGCTGCGCCAGGAAGTGCCGCAGCTACAGATCCAGGCGTTGATCGAAGGTCTGCAACAGGCCTATCAAGGCAAACCGCTGGCACTGAGCGAGGCACGCATCGAGCAGATTCTGGCCGATCACGAATCGCAGACAGCCGAGCAGGCAGCGATGCCTTCGACTGAAGCCGCGATGGAAAACGAGCGACGTTTTCTCACCGCCGAAAAAGCCAAACCGGGTGTGAAGGAACTGGCCGACGGCATCCTGCTGACCGAGCTTTCGCCGGGGAACGGCACGAAGGCCGGCCCGGATGGAAAAGTGCAGGTGCTGTATATCGGCCGACTGCCGGATGGCACCGTGTTCGATCAAAACACACAACCACAGTGGTTCAATCTCGACAGCGTGATCGCCGGCTGGCGCACGGCGCTACAGAACATGCCCGTGGGCGCGAAGTGGCGTCTGGTGATTCCGTCGGATCAGGCTTATGGCGCTGACGGTGCCGGCGACCTGATCGCGCCGTTTACACCGTTGGTGTTCGAAGTGGAATTGCGCGGCGCGACCAGTTGATCGCCCAATAAAAAACGGTGCGCCTGGGGCGCACCGTTTCTGGTTCTTGCGAGGCCGGATTCAGGCCTGAACCGAATCCTCTTCCTTGTGTGCGGTATGCAGCACTTCGATCAGGCAGTCTTCCAGTTCGAAGCGCTCGTGGAGCAGGCCGCCCAGCTCCTTGAATTTCTCAGCAACGCATTTGCCTTCATCGCAAAGGTCGTTGAATGCGAGCAGCTTTTCGGTGATGACATCGATCCGTGGGTAGATCGTCTCGGCCAGTTCCAGGCCGCGCTTGTCGTTGAAGGCCTTGGCCTCGCCCGTCAGCTGTTCGTAGATCTCGAAGTGGCCGGCCGAGACGTAATCGACCAGCACGCCGCAGAACTCCTGCAAGGGCTTTCGATCCTCGGACAGCGCCTGAGGCTTGGCGCCCAGCTTGTCATAGGCAGCGATCAACTCCTCACGCTCCTGCAGCCAGCGGTCGATCAGCAGATGAACTCCACCCCAGCGTTCCTGAGCATTCTGACAACTTTCGAGCATGGCGATCTCTCTTCCCTTGTGGGTCATGCTGCTCTACACCCGCGCCCCTTCTTGTGGCTAATGCTTTGAGAGGCGGCCAGGCAGAGCGTCATCGAGCAACACAATTCCAATGACACGTGCGGGCCAGATTATGCCCGCACGACTATGGCTTCAAGGTACGCAGGAGAGAAAGTTCATACAAGTGTTTAATCCCTGACCAGCACCGGGTGCGACGGTTGGCCGCGCAGCGGTCGCTGCAAAGCCATCCAGACCTGTCGCAGCAACTGATAAAAAGCCAGGATCGACATCCCCACAAAGAACAGCAGACTCCACTCCGGAATGCTCAGATCGAACAGCGTCCAGGACAATTCCGCACAATCGGCGGTGTCGTTGAACATGCGCATCAGTGCGCACAACCACGGCAGGCTGCTGAACATCTCTTCCGGCCCGGGCCCGCAATGCGCCAGTCTTTGCAGGGAATCACTTTGCAACAGCACTTGCCGCCAGGCCGCCGTCATGCCGCCAAGACTGGTCAACAATGCCATCACCCAATACAGCGACAGACCGACACGTTGCGGCCCATGGATCGCAGCCATACCACAACAAAGGGTGAGGACACTCATGAACAGACGCTGGACCAGACACAGGCTGCAAGGCACCAGACCGACCGCGTATTCGAGGTAATAGGAAGCTCCCAGGGCCAGAATCCCCGCAGTGAAAGCCATAAAGAACAGGGAGCGTGAGCAGGCCAAAGACATGGCTTATCCGTAAAAATAAAGACAGGCAGTTACGGTAGAGGAAAGCGCCTCGGGCTTTCAAGGCAGGTCACTGGCGACACTTCATCAGAAGTGTAGGGAAATCCCGACAAGCACAGAAGGATTCGGTGCAGTCCACTGTAGGACTTTGCTCAGGAAGGGATTTACGGGTAACTATTCAGTCACCGGAAGAAAAAGGAGGAGCATCGCTCCTCCTTTCTGATCACGCTCGAACAGCTACGGGTAATGGCGCAGCCAGCAGGCGTTCATCCAGCATCCCGAGCCCTTCCTGGAACAGCAGATTGCTGCGCTCGGTGTCACCCAACCGGGCCAGCAGGCGAGCCAACTCGGCGCAGGCCTCCGGATTACGCTGCACTCGCAGGCTGCTTTCCAGATAATCCCGCGCCTTGCCCCACAGACTGGCTTGCAGGCACAAACGCCCCAACGTCAGCAGCAGGCTGGCGTCGCCCGGATGATCCTTGAGCCAGCCTTCAGCCGCCTGCAACTGACGCGCCGGATCACTGCCGCGCACCAGACCGTAAAGGCGTGCCAGATGGCTGTCGTACTTGCGCTTGAGCGCCGTGCGCAGCACTTCTTCCGCTTCGACCTGGGCACCCAGTTGGCGCAACTGCTCGGCGTAGGCCAGCACCAGCGCCGGTTCCTGGCGCTGGGCAGAAGTCAGCTGCTGCCAGGCTCGGTTGAGCGACTGCAAACCGACTGCGCCATCCTCTTCACGCTGGGCCGCCAGGGACAGATTTTCTCCCCAGGCGCGACGCTCGAGCTCGGTCAGCTCAGCCGGTGGCAGGACTTTGTCCTTGCGCAGCTCCGGCAACAGCCGGATCACGGACGACCAGTCACCGCGCTGCTGATGCAGGCGCTGCAACTGACGCAAAGTCTGCACATTGTGCGGATGGCGCTCGTGCATCGCCTGCAAAGTGACCAGCGCGCCATCGGTATCGCCACGATCGGTCTGCAACTGCGCATGGCTGAGGGCGATCGCCAGCTCGGCCTGCGGCTGACGCTCGAGGGCGCGCTCCAGCAGGCGATCGCTTTCCTCGTAGTGGCCTTGTTCGTTGGCGGCGCGAGCGGCGCCCAGGTAATACAGCAACGGTTGACGCTCGGCTTCGGCGGCCCGGTAAAGGTGGCGCTGGGCACTGGCCCAGCGACCTTCGGCCAGGTCGAGCTGACCATGCTCGATCGCCACCTGCACACGGCGACTGCGGTTGCGTCGCGACCATGGATTGACCACGCCGCCGGAGGTCAGCACCAACTCGACCAGCGCCTTGATGCCCCAGACCAGCAGCCACAGCACCGCGACCACCGCCAGGGTTGCCCAGAGGCTCGATTCATAACGAAAGCTTTTGTAGGCGACCAGCACGTAACCGGAATGCTCGGCAATCGCCAGGCCCAGCGCCGCCGTTGCCGCGATCACCAGAAACACGATCACATACAGGCGCTTCATGGTGTCGCCTCCTGAGCGGTGCTCGCGGCCGGTTTGGCGAAGGGTTTCACTGATTCCTCGGCGTTGACGTTACGGCGCTCCAGATACGCCTGCACCGCGCTCAACGTTCCGGCCAGATCCGGCGTGTTGACGGTAACCGGTTGCTTGCTCAGTTCCGCGACCTGCTCGAGCATGATTTTGCTCTGCGGGTTGTCCGGATTGAAGTTGCCGGTGAGAACGTCACGCGCCTCGGCCAGGGCCTGGGTGTACACCGGCGCCTGGCCGTTGAGCGCAGCCCATTGCGCCTGCTCGAGCGAAAGGCTCAGGGCCAGACGCACCTGACTCAGACTCTGGCCAGCAAGCAGCGGCCGGACGTTTTTGTCAGCGTTGAAATCGATGCGGATGTAACGCGAGATCTGATCCCACCACTGCGCCCAGCGACTGGCGCCATCGCCGTCGGAAGTCAGGCCCAGCAGCGAATCGCCGCGATCCTTGTATTCCGGCGCCAGCTCGGTGAGACCGACGACCTGATCGCGCAAGGCGCCCAGGCGCAGAAACAGCCCGGTGCGATCCGGCTGTTCGGTACTGCGCAGCGCCACAAGGGTTTTCGCCACTTGCTCGCGGGCGGCGAACGAACCGGGATCATTCTGCTCACGCAGGATTTCGTCGGCACCCTGCACCAGTGCCTGAGCGCTGCTGATGTCCTGCAGGGCGGAAAGACGCAGACTGGCCAGACGCAGCAAGTGTTCGGCCTCGGCCAGACGCCAGTCCTTGCGGCTGGCGCCGAGGACGGTTTCCAGACGCTGATTGAGGCGCTGCTGATCGCCCTGAAGCTGGGTCACCAGACGCTGGCGATCGGCAAGTTCATCGGCGCCGGGCAATTGCCCGAGACGCTCGGTCAGTCGTTGCTCGTTGAGCTTCAGGGTCTGTGCCTGATCGTTCAACGCTTGAACCTGACTCAATTGATTTTGAGTGTTGGCCTGCAGGTGTCGCACCTGCCAGACACCCCAGCCACCCACCGCAACACCGGCGGCGCCGAGCAGCAGCGCGAGAATGGCCAATCCGTTGCCTCGGCGCGGTTCGGCGGCCGGTGGCGGTGCATCAACCGGTGCATCGATCACAGGTTGAACGTCATCTTTAGGCAAGGTTGTTTCGCTCACGTATCCATCCTTTGCATTAGAGAACGGGCACGGGATGCTCCCGTAACGCCGTCAGCAAAGCCGCGGCACTCGCGCCGCGACAATCCACAACTGTTCGGGCCCCGGCGGCACTGGCCTGCTCGGCAACCCTTGGGCTTGGAACAAACAACGGCAACTGCGCAAGCACAGGCCAGGTATCGCCGGCCAGTTGGCGCAGGTGCTCGAAACCCTGTCCACTGCTGACCACCAGCCCGTTCAGGCGTTCCGCTGCAATCCTGCGAGGCAGCTCCTGCGGCGCATAGTCCGGCAGGTCGCGACGGTACAACTCCAGATATTCGACACTAGCACCAAGCGCGCGCAGGCGCTCGGCCAGCAATTCGCGTCCGCCCTCTCCGCGCAGGATCAACACCTGCGAACCGGGGACGGCCACCGCCGCCAGAAGACGCGGCAATTGCAGCAAGGCTTCGCTGTCGTCGCCCGCGTCCGGGAAGCTCACATCCAGCCCCCGATCCCGAAGGATCGCGGCGGTCGCTGCACCCACGCTGAACCATGGCATCGTCGGAGTCGACAGACCCAGAGAATCGAGCAGATCCACCGCGATCCGCGCCGCCGGCTTACTGACCACGATCACGGCGCTATAACGCGGCAGTTGCGTGATCGTGTGGCGCATTGTGTCAGAGACCGGCAGTGGCGCAATTTCCAAAAGCGGCAGACAGCTGCTGAAAAACCCTTGTTCGGCCAGCACGGCGGCGAGCGCCGAACAGTCCTCCGCCGGGCGCGTCAGCAGCAGGCGCCAAGCGGTCACTCGTGACCTGCCTCGCCGTAGACTGCCTTGAGAATATCGTCGGCGCCCTGGCTGAGCAGGTCTTCGGCCACCTGCACGCCCAGCGTCTGGGCTGCGGCACGCGGCGCACGGGCCTGTGCGCTGAGCAGCTTGCCACCGCTCGGTTCGCCCACCAGACCGCGCAGCCACAATTGATCGCCTTCGAGCACGGCGTAGCAGGCGATCGGCACCTGGCAGCCGCCATTCAGATGTTTGTTGAGGGCACGCTCGGCCGTGACACGGTCAGCGGTGTCGGCGTGATGCAGGGGTGCGAGCAGGGCATGGATTTCCGTGTCGGCACTGCGGCACTCGATACCGACGGCGCCCTGGCCACCGGCCGGCAGGCTGTCGTCGACGCTGATGGCCGAGGTGATGCGGTCTTCGAAACCAAGACGGATCAGACCAGCTGCCGCGAGGATGATCGCGTCGTACTCGCCGGCGTCAAGCTTGGCCAGACGGGTGTTGACGTTGCCGCGCAGGAAACGGATTTCCAGATCCGGACGACGGGTCAGCAACTGCGCCTGACGACGCAGGCTGGAGGTACCGACGATGCTGCCGGCAGGCAATACATCGAGGCTGGAATATGCATTGGAGACAAACGCGTCACGCGGATCTTCGCGCTCGCAGATGCAGAACAGACCGAGGCCTTCGGGGAAATCCATCGGCACGTCTTTCATCGAGTGCACGGCGATGTCGGCTTCGTTTTCCAGCAGCGCGGTTTCCAGTTCTTTAACGAAAAGGCCCTTGCCGCCGATTTTCGACAGGGGCGAATCAAGCAGCTTGTCGCCACGACTGACCATGGGCACCAGCGTCACCAGCAGGCCCGGGTGGGCTGCTTCCAGACGAGCTTTGACGTATTCGGCCTGCCAGAGGGCCAGAGCACTTTTGCGGGTGGCGATGCGGATTTCGCGAGAGGACATGGATCAATCCGTACTGAATAGATACGGCGGATAATAACAGCTCAGCCAAATCCACTTTGACCTGAATCAGAAACGGCGTGGCCTCCCTGGCCTGCAATGCCTGGTGAAAAGAACGAAGAACCGCCCGGAGCCTGCGGCCTAAAGCCCCTGCATCATTTTGCGCACGCCCGCCACATGCCGGCGGCTGACGATCAGCGCGTCACCGTTCAGACCCTTGAGGAACAACTGGAAGTGGCCCAGCGGTGTGCGTTGCAGTCGCTCGATGCGGTCGCGGGCGACCAGCGCGTTGCGGTGGATCCGCACGAAGCGCTCGCCGAATTCGTCTTCCAGTGCCTTGAGCGGCTCATCCAGAAGAACTTCGCCGGCTTCGTGGCGCAAGGTCACGTATTTGTGGTCGGCAATGAAATACACCACCTGATCCAGCGGGATCAGTTCGATGCCTTTACGGGTGCGGGCGCTGATGTGGCTGCGCGGGCCGTTACCGCTTTCGGCGGCAGGACGGGTCAGGGCCGAGAGCTGGGCCCGGTTGGGACGTTCAGCCCGTTTCAGGGCGTCATGCAGATGTTCGGTTCGCACGGGTTTCACCACATAGCCCACGGCGCTGGCCTGAAGGGCTTCCACGGCAAATTCATCGGGACCTGCGCAAAACACCACGGCTGGCGGGGTCTCGCGTTCGCACAGACGGGCAGCCACCTGCAGGCCATCGAGGCCCGGCATGCGAATATCGAGCAGCACGATATCCGGCTTGTGGCTGTCGATCAGCGCCAACGCCTCTTCGCCATTGGTGGCGCTAGGCTCCAGGACTGTGTAGCCCTCGAGCTCGCTCACCATTCGGGCGAGGCGCTCGCGGGCCAGTGGTTCGTCATCAACGATCAGGACATTCATATTGCGCTGGATTCCTGCGTGAGTCTCGCACAAGGATAGCGTAGACAAGTGGAGTGACGTCCGTCACCGCGATCCACGCTAAGACTAGCGCGAGCGTCAAAAAGTGCCGTACGTCGGCCGGCAATATTTGCCGACACGAGCAACGTACCGACTGACGCCCGTCGCCGACTGCGTTTTACGCAGGGTATGCCAATGGCCAATACACCCACCCCTCTCTCTTCTTATAGTCGGTGGCCGGACCTTTGCGCGATCCGCCGCCACGTCGACCCCTATGTCCTACTGTAGACGCTCGTCAGGCCGATATTGCTCAATCGAAAAATATCCTTGCGCAAATCCCCCGCAGACACCGGCGACTATGGAGGAGGACATGAGAAAAAAACGTATCGACCAGTGTCAGCGACAGGATTGGCAACCCTGTTATTATCCGCGCCAGCGTTTCACGCCTTCTTTCTTCAAGCCGATACGAGCGAATTCATGAGCACTGACAAGACCAATCAGTCCTGGGGCGGCCGCTTCAGTGAACCCGTCGACGCCTTCGTCGCCCGCTTCACCGCCTCCGTCACTTTCGACCAGCGCCTGTATCGCCACGACATCATGGGCTCGATCGCCCATGCCACCATGCTGGCCAAGGTCGGCGTGCTGACGGATGCCGAGCGCGACAGCATCATCGATGGCCTGAAGACCATCCAGGGCGAAATCGAGGAAGGCCAGTTCGACTGGCGCGTCGACCTCGAAGACGTGCACATGAACATCGAAGCACGCCTGACCGACCGCATCGGCATCACCGGCAAGAAGCTGCACACCGGCCGCAGCCGCAATGACCAGGTCGCCACCGACATCCGCCTGTGGCTGCGTGACGAGATCGACCTGATCCTGAGCGAAATCACCCGCCTGCAAAAAGGCCTGCTGGAGCAGGCCGAGCGCGAAGCCGCGAGCATCATGCCGGGTTTCACCCACCTGCAGACCGCTCAGCCTGTGACCTTCGGGCACCACATGCTGGCCTGGTTCGAAATGCTCAGCCGCGACTACGAGCGTCTGGTCGACTGCCGCAAGCGCACCAACCGCATGCCGCTGGGCAGCGCCGCGCTGGCCGGTACCACCTACCCGATCGACCGCGAATACACCGCGCAACTGTTGGGCTTCGACGCCGTCGGCGGCAACTCGCTGGACAACGTGTCCGACCGGGACTTCGCCATTGAATTCTGCTCCGCCGCAAGCATCGCGATGATGCACCTGTCGCGCTTCTCCGAAGAGCTGGTGCTGTGGACCAGCGCGCAGTTCCAGTTCATCGATCTGCCGGACCGCTTCTGCACCGGCAGCTCGATCATGCCGCAAAAGAAAAACCCCGACGTGCCGGAACTGGTACGCGGCAAGACCGGCCGTGTGTTCGGCGCCCTGATGGGCCTGCTGACCCTGATGAAAGGCCAGCCACTGGCCTACAACAAGGACAACCAGGAAGACAAGGAACCGCTGTTCGACGCCGCCGACACCCTGCGCGACTCGCTGCGTGCCTTCGCCGACATGATCCCGGCGATCAAACCGAAACACGCCATCATGCGTGAAGCGGCGCTGCGCGGTTTCTCCACTGCCACTGACCTGGCCGACTACCTGGTGCGCCGTGGCCTGCCGTTCCGTGATTGCCACGAGATCGTCGGTCACGCGGTGAAGTACGGCGTCGACAACGGCAAGGATCTGGCCGAGATGAGCCTGGAAGAACTGCGTCAGTTCAGCGATCAGATCGAACAGGACGTGTTCGCCGTGCTGACCCTGGAAGGCTCGGTGAATGCCCGTGACCACATCGGCGGCACAGCGCCGGCGCAGGTCAAGACTGCCGTGATTCGCGGCCAGGCGCTGATCGCCAGCCGCTAAAAGCCAAAAGCATCGCTGGCAAGCCAGCTCCCACAGGTTCAGTGTCGAACATGCAATTGTGTTTCAACTGAAAACCCTGTGGGAGCGGGCTTGCCCGCGATGACTGATTTCAGAACGCTACAATTTCTACTTTTTGGCCGCGATCATCGCCAAAAACGCCGGCATCTCCGCATCCTTGTCCGCCTCGATCTTCTGCACGTGCGGATTCTGCTCAAGCCGCTCCAGCAGCGCCCTGGCCTTCGGCATTTCCGCCAGCAAATCCAGACCGAACAGCTTGTGCCCCACCGCAGCCGCCAGCGGCACGCTGTAGAGGAAGTACAAATCCGCAATGCTCAGGCTGTCGCCCGCCACATACGGGTCGAACTTGCCGTAACGTCCCAGCGCCGCAAAACCCAGCAGCAATTCAGCCTTGGTTTTCTCTTTGATCGCCTCCGGCAGCGCCGTACCGAAAAACGCTTCGCCATAACAGGCACGGGCCGGCAGCTCGATATACAGCTCGATTTCCTTGGCCACTGCCAGCACCTGGGCACGGGCGAACGGCTCGGTCGGTAACAACGGGACACCCTGCTGACTGCTTTCGAGGTATTCGAGCATCACCATCGTTTCGTTGATGTAACCGCCTTCGGCCCCCAGCACCGGCACCTTGCCGCGCGGGCTGATGGCCAGAGATTCAGGCGTCGGCGTCGGGTAGAACGTGACCTCTTCGAACGGCAGGCCTTTTTCCAGCAGCGCCAGTTTGACCATGTTGTAGTAGTTGCTGACGGAGAATCCATAGAGCTTGAACATCACATAGCCTCCAGGCCGTGCGGGGTGGGCAGTGCCTGTTTATAGATCGCCCGGGGGATTCTCGCCAGCAGCATCACGCCGCTGAATGCGGGTAAACTGGCGCCTTTCCTTGAGGAGCCTGCCATGAGCGAGCCGACTGACATCGACAATGATGAAGAAGAGTTCACCGAATCGACGCTGATCGAAGCGATCGAGAACCAGATCGAAAGCGACAACCCGCCAGCGGCCAAGGCAACCTTCAACAAGCTGACGCTGGTCGGCTACGAGCGCGAAGACATCCTGAACCTGATGGCCCATGTGCTGGCCTACGAAATCGATTCGATGCTCGACGATGACCGCGCGTTCGATACCGAATGGTACGAAACAGCGCTGCGCGCATTGCCGGAACTGCCACCGGAAAAGCAGTAACCGGTCTCGCCCTGTGGGAGCAGGCCTGCTCCCACACAATTTGTCATCCATCTCCACGGCCTTCTGCCGACCCCTGACTACACTGGAATCCACCCTGGGACAAAAACCCTGACACGCGCACTGGACAGGCCGCGCCGGCAGGTTCACCTTAGGGGCGCTGTCGTCCAATTCCTAGAAAGTCTGGAGTCCTTATGTCGCTTACCCCTGAGTTGGTTGCCGAACTGGAAGTCCTCGCACTCTTCAACCTGGACAGTTCCCAGGAAGGTCTGAAAATTCATCAGACCGCTGCCCCGAAGCACATTGCCGCCGCACAACGCCTGTTTGAAAAAGAACTGACAGACCAGCCTGATGGCGGTTACCTGACCAGCCTCGGTCGCGATGCCGCACAAAACGTGCAAACCGTACTGACGATTCTCAAAGAGCAGCAAAACGCCTGATCCTCCCGACTTTGCCCACGGAAACCCCTGCCACGGGATTTCCGCGGGCCAGCCATGAACGTTGCCCATCGCCCAACGTTGGAAATCTGACGTCAAAAAAACAAATTCAGCTTAAAACTCCTGCTGCTCAGGCGCTAAACTCCCGGACACCCGAGACCCCTTGCCTCCGAGCCCTGCGCGCCGGTTTGAGCCGACATGACCCGCACCCATGAAATCCGCCCCGACCTGGACGAAGGCATCGACCGCAAGGTACTCAGCCAGCTACGTGCACGTTTTCTGAAACTCAACGAAGGTCGCCTGAACCGGGCACTGGAAGGCCTGTCGACGCGCCAGCAAAGTGTGCTGACGCTGCTGCCGCTGTTTTTTCACGTCAATCATCCGCTGTTGCCCGGTTATGTCTCGGGCGGTACGCCGGCCGGGCTGTCGAATTACGAACCGGACGCCGACGCGCTGGCCGAAGCCCAGCGCCTGACCCGCTCGTTCTCCTACAAACCGCGACACGGCAGCAACCCGCCTCGACCGATTCATGGGCTGTTCCTGATGGGCAGCCTCGGCACGCTGGCCCAGGCCGATCAGAGCGACATGGACGTTTGGGTCTGCCATGCCCCCGACCTGAGCGACAGTGAACTGGCCGAGCTGCGCAAGAAATGCCAGTTGCTCGAAACCTGGGCTGCCAGCCAAGGGGCAGAAGCGCATTTCTTCCTGATCGACCCGGTGCGCTTCGTCAAAGGCGACCGCGACACCCAGCTCAGCTCTGAAGATTGCGGCACCACCCAGCACTATCTGCTGCTGGACGAGTTCTATCGCACCGCGATCTGGCTCGCCGGGCGCACGCCGATCTGGTGGCTGGTGCCGGTCTACGAAGAACGCGCCTATGACGCGTACACCCACACCCTGATTTCCAAGCGGTTTATCCGCAACGATGAAACCCTCGACCTGGGGCCGATGGCGCACATTCCGCCGGGCGAGTTTGTCGGCGCCGGGCTGTGGCAACTGTTCAAGGGCATCGAGTCGCCTTACAAGTCGGTGCTCAAGCTGCTGCTGACCGAGGTTTACGCCAGCGAGCATCCACAGGTGCAATGCCTGAGCCTGCGCTTCAAGCAGGCCGTATTCGCCAACCGGCTGGACCTCGACGAGCTGGACCCGTACATGGTGGTTTACCGGCGGATCGAGGAATACCTCACGGCGCGCAACGAACCGGAGCGTCTGGAACTGGTGCGCCGGGCGCTGTACCTCAAGGTCAACCGCAAGCTCACCGGCAACACCCGCACCCAGAGCTGGCAGCGTTCACTGCTGGAACGACTGGCCAGCGAATGGCATTGGGACCAGCGGCAACTGGCACTGCTCGACAGCCGCAGCCAGTGGAAAGTCCGCCAGGTCAGCGCCGAGCGCCGGGCCCTGGTCAACGAGCTGAATTACAGCTACCGCTTTCTGACCCAGTTCGCCCGCACCGAACAGACCGTCAGCCTGATCAACAAGCGCGACCTCAACGTTCTCGGCCGGCGCCTGTACGCCGCGTTCGAGCGCAAGGCGGACAAGGTCGAGTTCATCAATCCCGGCATCGCCCCGGATCTGGCCGAAGACACCCTGACCCTGGTGCAATCGCCGAACAAAAAGGAACCGGGCCAAACCCAGTGGGGCCTGTACAACGGCAGCCTGACGGCGCTGGAGTGGGAACATTTCGCGCCGATCAAGCGCAGCCGCGAGTTGCTGGAACTGCTGACCTGGTGCCACCGCAACGGCGTGATCGACAGCAGCACCCGACTGGCCCTGCACCCCGGCACCAGCGACCTGAGCGAGTTCGAGCTGTTCAACCTGCTCGGCAGCCTGCAGCAATGCATCGCCCTGCCCTTGTCGACCGTTGCCGAAGAACCGCTGCTGCGCGCCGCCGTGCCGAGCGAAGTGCTGATGCTGGTGAATGTCGGGGTCGACCCGCTCAAGCATCACCGCGACCTGAACATCCTGATGACCACCGAGCGTACCGATTCGCTGAGCTACGCCGGTGTGCGCGAGAACCTGGTGCTGACCCTGGATCAGGTCACGCTCAACAGCTGGAACGAGGTACTGGTCAACCGCTTTGACGGTCCGCATGCCTTGATGGACTGCCTGCGCGATTACCTCAACAACCTGCCGCGCGGACCGCAACAACCATCGCTGCGAGTGCGTTGCTTCTGTCACAACCGCGCGCAATTCATCGCCCGCCGGGTGGAAGAAATCGTCGACACCGCGCAGACACTGCTGTTAAGCGATTTGAATCACCGCTACCTGATCCAGGTGCAGCAGCACTATCACGTGCTGGAACTGGTGCCGGGCCAGGTCAGCCATGTGGCCCTCGCCACCCTGCCGGCGCTGCTTGATTACCTTGGTGAGGAACAGCCGCGCTACAGCCCGCTGCACCTGGATCCGATGGCGCTGGAAGACCACGACCTGGCGCTGATCCTGCCGATGGGCCAGCCCGAATGCATTCAGGTGTTCTACCGGCTCACCGAACAAACCGCCGAACTGTACGTACTCGACGAGTTCAACGCGCTGTGGCAGCAGCACTTGCCCTATCACGACGAGCAAAGCCTGTTGGTGCCGTTGCAGCGATTCCTGCAATCGATCCAGTTCCGCCGCGAAGCGCTGCTGCCGATGGACTCGGGCCACGCCGTCAGCCTTGAAATCTTGTATTACCAGTTATTGCCATCAGGGACGGGACGCGCGCGACGAGTCGAAATGCGCCCGGCGCCGCAGACGCCGGTCAACAAACCGTTCTACGACGTGCAGGCGATCGTCGGTAAAGCCGCACCCGGCGAAGTGCAGGTCACGCTGTATTGCAATCAACGGGAATTCAGCGAGCTGGAACATGGCGACCAGCTGTTCAGCGTGGTCGCCCGGGAGATCGTCGGGCAGCGCCGGGAAACCGAGCGCTACCGCTGCTACATCACCGACCTCGACCTGTCGGGTGTGATCGGTGACGGGCAGAGCTCAAGCAATCTGTATCTGCGTTACAAGGCCGACCTGGAACGCTCTCTGAACGAGGCGCTCGAGCAGGTCTGAGGCGGGTTATTCCGGGAAATCGCCGCCGTTGGCCGGCTGCGACTCGACGTCCAGCAAGGTCAGTTTCAAGGTCTTGCCACCCGGTGCCGGCCAGTCGATGTGCTGACCGACTTTGAGGCCCAGCAGCGCACTGCCGACCGGGGCCAGGATCGAGACTTTGCCTTCGTCGGCGTTGGCGTGCTTCGGGTAGACCAGGGTCAGGTGGTAGTCCTTGCCACTGCTCTCTTCACGGCAGTGCACACGGGAATTCATCGTCACGACATCGGCAGGCACTTCATCGTGACCGACCAGGGTATCGGCGCGGTCCAGTTCGGTTTGCAGCGCGATCACGCCCGGCAGCGAGTCATCCAGGCTGTCGATCAGGCGCTCCAGACGTTGCACGTCCAGACGGGTAAGGGTGATGGAAGGTGCGGTCATGATCCGGGCAGACTCCTTTCTTCTGCACACAAAAAAAGCAAAACCCCGCCAAAAAAGACGGGGTTCTCACCAGGCCTCGATGGGTTGAGGCGTTTCCGGACACTATCACAGCTCAAAAAATATACAAGCTACGCTCCGGCGAGCTGCCGGCGCTGAGCCGCCTGCGCACAAATCACGCGACGGCGCTCGTCATCGGCCGAACGCCACTCGCGGATGTCTTCGACATGGCGCATGCAGCCGCGGCAGACCTTCTGCTCATCCAGCCGACAGACGCCGGTGCACGGCGAAGGCACGGCCGGGCTGACGTTGCTGTAGAGCGGCTTCGGCGGACGGACGGGCGCGGTATCAGTCACGAAATCACAGGCCTTCGAAATCGAATTCGGTGCCGGCCTGCTGCTTGACGATGCGCTCCAGCATTTCGCCCAGCTGCTCTTCGCTCTTGTCGCACATCCAGCGTTCGCTTTCTTCGTCGTAGTCGAAGTGGAAACCACCGGACACTGCGGCCAGCCACAGCTGACGCAGCGGTTCCTGACGACTGAAGATCAGCTGGGTGCCGTTCTCGAACTTGACGGTCAGCACACCGGCCGAGTTCTCCATGTCGATGTCCATGTCGCTGTCGTCGAAGATGTCTTCCAGTTTTTCCTGGGTTTCATCGACCAGATCGTGGAAACGGGCTTCGGACAAACTCATTGCGGCAACCTCAAAAAATGTCTGATCAGGCTCAAGCGCCGCAAGATACGGACGCTGCCGGCCGATTGCAAAGGATAACGACCAAGCGCCCTGCCCGGCGACGAAATATCCACCCGCCACGCGGGAAAAGTTTCCGCGCCGCAGCCCGAGCCCCGCCGGACGGGAGTTCCGTCGCATAGGCAAGCTGCCGGGTGGCCGGTATACTCCGGCGCAATTAACGCATATTCAAGGATTTCGCCATGAAGCGCCTGATCTCTTCCATCGCTGCGATCGTCGCGGTTGCCTGCCTCGTTTCGGCTTGCGGTCAGAAAGGCCCGCTGTACCTGCCCGATGAAGATCAGGACCCGGCCGAGCAAGCCCAGTCTTCGCAAAAGCAGCCTGTCTCCAAGGCACACAAGCACGACGTTTACTAAGGGATCGCCATGGACGCTTTTAACTACCGTGGCGGGGAACTGTTCGCGGAAGGTGTGGCGCTGTCCGCCATCGCCGATCGCTTCGGCACACCGACCTACGTCTACTCCCGCGCCCATATCGAGGCCCAGTACCTGGCCTACGCCGATGCGCTGGCCGGCATGCCGCACCTGGTCTGCTTCGCGGTCAAGGCCAACTCCAACCTCGGTGTCCTGAATGTCCTGGCCCGCATTGGCGCCGGCTTCGACATCGTCTCCCGTGGCGAACTGGAACGCGTACTGGCCGCCGGCGGCAGCCCGGACAAGATCGTGTTCTCCGGCGTCGGCAAGACCCGTGACGACATGCGCCGCGCGCTGGAAGTCGGCGTGCATTGCTTCAACGTCGAATCCACCGACGAGCTCGAGCGCCTGCAGCTGGTCGCCGCCGAGCTGGGCGTTCGCGCGCCGATCTCGCTGCGCGTCAACCCGGACGTCGATGCCGGCACCCACCCGTACATTTCCACCGGTCTCAAAGAGAACAAGTTCGGCATCGCCATCGCTGACGCCGAAGACGTGTACGTGCGTGCCGCGCACCTGCCGAACCTGGAAGTGGTCGGCGTTGACTGCCACATCGGTTCACAACTGACCTCCCTGCCACCGTTCCTCGATGCCCTCGACCGCCTGCTGGATCTGGTCGATCGCCTCGGCGATTGCGGCATCCACCTGCGCCACATCGATCTCGGTGGCGGCCTGGGTGTGCGTTATCGCGATGAAGAGCCGCCATTGGCCGCCGATTACATCAAGGCCGTGCGCGAGCGCCTGGTCGGTCGCGACCTGGCACTGGTGTTCGAACCGGGCCGCTTCATCGTCGCCAACGCCGGCGTGCTGCTGACCCAGGTCGAGTACCTCAAGCACACCGAGCACAAAGACTTCGCCATCGTTGACGCGGCCATGAACGACCTGATCCGCCCGGCGCTGTACCAGGCCTGGATGGACGTGACCCCGGTCAAGCCACGCGAGACCGCTGCGCGTACCTACGACGTCGTCGGCCCGATCTGTGAAACCGGCGATTTCCTCGCCAAGGAACGTGAACTGGCGCTGGAAGAAGGCGATCTGCTGGCCGTGCATTCGGCCGGTGCCTACGGTTTCGTGATGAGCTCCAACTACAACACTCGCGGCCGTGCCGCCGAAGTGCTGGTGGATGGCGATCAGGCTTTTGAAGTGCGTCGCCGCGAGACCGTGGCCGAGCTGTTTGCCGGCGAAAGCCTGCTGCCGGAGTAACCCCATGCTGCTGCGTTTTACCAAGATGCACGGCCTGGGCAACGACTTCATGGTCCTCGACCTGGTCAGCCAGCACGCGCACATTCAGCCCAAGCACGCAAAAATGTGGGGCGACCGGCACACCGGCATCGGTTTCGACCAGTTGCTGATCGTCGAGGCACCGAGCAATCCGGACGTGGATTTCCGCTACCGGATCTTCAATTCCGACGGCTCCGAAGTGGAGCAGTGCGGCAACGGTGCGCGCTGCTTCGCCCGCTTCGTGCTCGACAAGCGCCTGACCGCCAAACGGAA
This sequence comes from Pseudomonas sp. 1, assembly GCF_056626735.1. Lineage (NCBI taxonomy): Bacteria > Pseudomonadati > Pseudomonadota > Gammaproteobacteria > Pseudomonadales > Pseudomonadaceae > Pseudomonas > Pseudomonas sp. 1. The sequence continues at coordinate 110,377 of NZ_JBWXMQ010000009.1, forward strand.
GATCCGCGTCGAGACCAAGGGCGGCATCATTGAACTGGACGTGCGTAACGACGGCCAGATCGGCGTGAACATGGGCGCCCCGCGTCTGGTGCCGGCGGACATTCCGTTCCAGGCGCCGGAGCAGGCCCTGAGCTATCAGGTCGATGTCGACGGTACGCCAGTCGATCTGGCGGCGGTGTCCATGGGCAACCCCCATGCGGTGCTGCGGGTCAGCGATATCAACACTGCACCGGTGCATGAACTGGGGCCGAAAATCGAACACCATCCGCGCTTCCCGGCACGGGTCAACGTCGGTTTTCTCCAGGTCATCGATCGCCATCGCGCGCAACTGCGCGTGTGGGAACGCGGCGCCGGGGAAACCCAGGCCTGCGGCACCGGTGCCTGCGCTGCTGCTGTAGCGGCGATCAGTCAGGGGTGGATGGATTCGCCACTGCTGATCGACCTGCCGGGCGGGCGTCTGTCCATTGAATGGGCAGGCCCCGGCCAACCGGTGTTGATGACCGGCCCGGCAGTGCGCGTATACGAAGGACAAGTGCGTCTTTGAGTGAGCAGAAGCCATGACCGATAAGCCTCAGGTACCCGCCCGACAGTCCGGTGAATCAGCGTCCGAGAGCCTGGAGGCGGCAGCGGTTGCCGCGTACCTGGAGGCTCATCCGGACTTCTTCGTCGAGCATGAAGAACTGCTGCCGTCCCTTCGCATCCCCCATCAACGCGGCGATACCGTCTCGCTGGTGGAGCGTCAGATGGCCATTCTGCGCGACCGCAACATCGAGATGCGTCATCGCCTCTCGCACCTGATGGACGTCGCCCGGGACAACGATCGCCTGTTCGACAAGACCCGTCGCCTGATTCTCGCCCTGATGGACGCTGCCACTCTGGAAGACGTGGTGATCAGCGTCGAAGACAGCCTGCGCCAGGATTTCCAGGTGCCCTTTGTCAGCCTGATCCTGCTCGGCGACAACCCGGCCCCGGTCGGTCGCTGGGTGACCCACGCCGATGCGCAAACCGCCATCGGCGGCCTGCTCACCGAAGGCAAGAGCGTCAGCGGCAGCCTGCGTGAACACGAGCTGGACTTCCTGTTCGGCGAAGAGCAACGCAAGCAGATCGGCTCCACCGCCGTAGTCGCCGTCAGCCATCAAGGCATCCACGGGATTCTGGCTATCGCCAGCCGTGATCCGCAGCACTACAAGAGCTCGGTCGGCACGCTGTTCCTCAGCTACATCGCCGAAGTCATGGGTCGCGTGCTGCCACGGGTCAACAGCTCCCTGCGCTCGGTACGCTGAGCATGGAACGACAACTGGACGCTTACTGCGAACACCTGCGCAGTGAGCGGCAGGTGTCGCCGCACACCCTGTCGGCCTACCGCCGCGATCTCGATAAAGTCCTCGGCTGGTGCAACAAACAGAACATCGGCAGCTGGCAGGCACTGGATATCCAGCGTCTGCGCAGTCTGATCGCCCGCCTGCATGCCCAGGGCCAGTCCTCGCGCAGCCTGGCGCGCCTGCTCTCGGCGGTGCGCGGGCTCTATCACTATCTGAACCGCGAAGGCCTCTGCGATCACGATCCGGCCACCGGCCTGGCACCGCCCAAAGGCGAGCGCCGCCTGCCGAAAACCCTCGACACTGACCGCGCCCTGCAACTGCTTGAAGGTGCTGTGGAGGACGATTTTCTCGCGCGGCGCGATCAGGCGATTCTGGAGTTGTTCTATTCCTCCGGCCTGCGCCTGTCGGAGCTGACCGGGCTCAATCTCGATCAGCTCGATCTGGCCGACGGCATGGTTCAGGTGCTGGGCAAGGGCAGCAAGACGCGCCTGTTGCCGGTCGGCAAAAAGGCCCGGGAAGCGCTGGAACAATGGCTGCCTTTGCGGGCGCTGACCAATCCGGCGGACGATGCCGTGTTTGTCAGCCAGCAAGGCCGACGTCTCGGCCCGCGCGCGATTCAGGTGCGGGTCAAACTGGCGGGCGAGCGCGAACTGGGGCAGAACCTGCACCCGCACATGCTGCGGCACTCCTTCGCCAGCCACCTGCTCGAATCCTCCCAGGACCTGCGCGCGGTGCAGGAACTGCTCGGCCACTCGGACATCAAGACCACCCAGATCTATACCCACCTGGACTTCCAGCATCTGGCGGCGGTCTACGACAGCGCCCATCCACGGGCCAAACGCATGAAAGGCGACGATTCATGAGTATCCAGTTGATCACCTTCGACCTCGACGACACCCTGTGGGATACCGCCCCGGTGATCGTCAGCGCCGAAGCGGTTTTGCGCGAATGGCTGAGCGAACATGCGCCGAATCTGGGCGCGGTGCCGGTGGAGCATCTTTGGTCGATCCGCGAGCGGGTGCTGGCCAACGAACCGGGACTCAAGCACCGCATCAGCGCGCTGCGCCGGCGAGTGCTGTTCCATGCGCTGGAGGAAGCCGGCTACGCCCACGACGAAGCGTCGGAACTGGCAGACAAGAGTTTTGAAGTGTTTCTGCATGCGCGGCATCAGATCGAGGTGTTCCCGGAGGTCGAGCCGATCCTGGAAACCCTCGCCAGGCACTACGCCCTCGGCGTGGTCACCAACGGCAACGCCGATGTGCGTCGTCTCGGGCTGGCGGACTACTTCAAGTTCGCGTTGTGCGCCGAAGACATCGGCATCGCCAAGCCGGATGCGCGACTCTTCCACGAAGCGTTGCAACGCGGTGGCGTGAGCGCCGAAGCCGCCGTGCATATCGGCGATCATCCGGGGGATGACATCGCCGGGGCGCAGCAGGCCGGTCTGCGAGCGATCTGGTTCAACCCGGCCGGCAAGGTCTGGGAAGCGGAACGCCTGCCGGATGCCGAGATTCGCAGCCTGACCGATCTGCCCGCGGTGCTCGCCCGCTGGAACAGCCGCCGCTAGATTTCTTTCGCCCATGAAAAAGCCCGCAGCGACGGCGGGCTTTTTCAGCAAGCAAGCGGCACGCCTCAGATAGGGCGGCTGCCGTACTTGTTGTCCGGCTTCTTGGGCGGATCGGCGACCACGTTGGCCTCCACTTCCTGAACCTTGCCACCGCGCGCAAGGAACTCTTCCATGGCCTTGGCCAGGGCATCGCGCTCCTTGTTCTTGGCTTCGATGCTCGGCAACTCGTCGACCGATACCGCAGCCTTGGCCTTGCCTTTGGCAGCCGGGGCCGGCGTATCGTCACCGCCATCGTCTTCAGCAACGTCTTCCGCTGCTGCTTCCAGACCGTCTTCGGCCTCGTCTTCGTCGCCTACTTCGAGGTCGTCGTTTTCCAGATCATCGTCGCTCATGTTCTACCTCATGACTTGCGAAAAGCAGATTAGTTATAGACCAGCTTTAGCGACTGTCGAAAGTCGCCGGAAAAAAATCGGTAACCATTGGTGACCAACGGTTTATGCCTCTTCACCGTGCAAGGTGGCGAGGACTTTACGGGCACCGCCATGATCACGGTGCTCGCCCAGGTAAACGCCTTGCCAGGTGCCCAGTGCCAGTCGGCCCGCCGTTATCGGCAAACTGATCTGACAGCCCAGCACGCTGGCCTTGAAGTGCGCCGGGAGGTCGTCCAGGCCTTCGTCGTTATGCTCATAGCCGTCTGCTCCTTGTGGGATCAGACGATTGAAAAATCGTTCGAAGTCGCGACGTACCGCCGGATCGGCGTTCTCGTTGATGGTCAACGACGCCGAGGTATGCTGCAGCCACAAATGCAACAGACCGACCCGGCATGCCTTGAGTTCGGGCAGGCCGGCGAGCAACTCGTCCGTCACCAGATGAAAGCCCCGGGGCCGCGCCCGCAGGGTTATCAGAGTCTGTTGCCACATACAGTTCTCCGCACGTTCGGGGCGCATTCTAGCGCGCTCTGGAAAAAAACAAAGGCCCTGATGTTCCTTCAATGATGTAAGCCTTTGGCCGCAGAAAAACACACGTCGTAAACACGACCAAAGCCGTACGAAAAATCCTTTCAGCTATATCAGGGAAGACAAATTCCAGACAAAAAAATGCCCGGCAAGCCGGGCAAGTTTTTGCGGCGCGTGCTTACAGGTTGTAGCCGCGCTCGTTGTGTTGTGCCAGATCCAGGCCAACCGATTCTTCTTCCTCGGTCACGCGCAGACCCATCACGGCATCCAGCACCTTGAGGATGATGAAGGTCACGATCGCGGTGTAGATCACGGTGAAGCCGACGCCTTTGCACTGAATCCAGACTTGTGCGGCGATGTCGGTGACGGTGCCGAAGCCACCCAGCGACGGTGCGGCGAACACACCGGTGAGGATCGCGCCGAGGATACCGCCGATACCGTGCACGCCGAAGGCATCCAGGGAGTCGTCATAACCGAGTTTGCGTTTCAGGGTGGTGGCGCAGAAGAAGCACACCACGCCCGCTGCCAGACCGATCACCAGTGCGCCCATCGGGCCCACGGTGCCAGCGGCCGGAGTGATCGCAACCAGGCCTGCAACCACACCGGATGCGATACCCAGTGCGCTTGGTTTGCCGTGGGTGATCCACTCGGCGAACATCCAGCCCAGTGCGGCAGCGGCGGTCGCGATCTGAGTCACCAGCATCGCCATGCCGGCGGTGCCGTTGGCGGCTGCGGCGGAACCGGCGTTGAAGCCGAACCAGCCAACCCACAGCATCGCCGCGCCCATCAGGGTGTAACCCAGATTGTGTGGCGCCATCGGGGTGGTCGGGAAGCCTTTGCGTTTACCCAGTACCAGGCAGGCAATCAGACCGGCCACACCGGCGTTGATGTGCACCACGGTGCCACCGGCGAAGTCGAGCACGCCCCAGTCCCACATCAGGCCGCCATTGCCGGACCAGACCATGTGCGCGATCGGTGCATAGACCAGGGTGAACCAGATGCCCATGAAGATCAGCATCGCGGAGAACTTCATCCGCTCGGCGAACGCACCGACGATCAGCGCCGGGGTGATGATCGCGAAGGTCATCTGGAAGGTGATGAAGACCGCCTCGGGGAACAGCGCCGCCGGGCCGGTCAGGCTCGCTGGCGTGACACCGGCCAGGAACGCCTTGCCGAATCCACCCACGAACGAGTTGAAGTTGACGACGCCTTGCTCCATGCCGGTGGTGTCGAACGCGATGCTGTAGCCATAAATGACCCACAGGACGCTGATCAGGCCGGTAATGGCGAAGCACTGCATCATCACGGAAAGAATGTTTTTCGACCGGACCATACCGCCGTAGAACAGCGCGAGGCCGGGAATGGTCATGAACAGTACGAGGGCTGTGGAGGTGAGCATCCAGGCGGTGTCGCCGGAGTTCAGGACTGGAGCTGCCACTTCGTCTGCCGCCATGGCCAGGCCGGGCATTACGATAGACAACAGGGCTCCTAGCCCTGCGAATTTACGCAGAGTCATATTGTTTTCTCCTGGGGCGTTGGGTTTGTGGCGGCGTTTAGATCGCGTCGGTATCGGTTTCGCCGGTACGGATGCGGATCGCCTGTTCCAGATTGACCACGAAGATCTTGCCGTCACCGATCTTGCCGGTGTTGGCAGCCTTGGTTATCGCCTCGATAACCCGATCCAGATCCTTGTCGTCGATGGCAACGTCGATTTTCACCTTGGGCAGAAAATCGACCACATACTCCGCGCCGCGATACAGCTCGGTGTGACCCTTCTGCCGACCGAAGCCTTTGACTTCAGTAACGGTAATGCCCTGCACGCCGATTTCGGACAGCGACTCGCGCACGTCGTCCAACTTGAACGGCTTGATGATGGCAGTGACTAGCTTCATGAAACTCTCTCCCGAATTGGTGGACTTGCCCCAGGAAAACAAACCCGACTCAAGTCTAAGCGCAGTGCCTGGCTTTGTAACGCTTCGTTGTCGACGCCAGCTAACCGCTCCAGACGAAACTCCCCGCTCCGTCTGCCGCACTGCATTCGTCACAGCGACTGCATCAGTGCATGGGTCGAAGGTGACTAAGCAGAAAGCTTGCCATCTCGCCAAAAACCCCTGATTTCAATCCCTTGGCCGCTGTCGCAGATGCCATCACCCAAATGGCACTCGGGATACGCACAACAACGGTGCGCGGCCGTGCATCCAGTTGCGCGAAAAGCGTGCATCCGTGCCTGCGTCAATGACTATAGACACTGCGTGATACACTGCCGGCCATTGTTTCCAGGACATATCCCATGCTCGCGCCCAAAGACTTCCTCGACGCCCTGAGCGGCACCGCCTCCCGCCTGTTCAGCGGCGATACGCCCTTGCCAAAAGCCGAAATCGAAAGCCAGTTCAAGATGCTGCTGCAAAGTGCCTTCAGCAAACTGGACCTGGTGAGCCGCGAAGAGTTTGACAGTCAGATGGTGGTACTGGCGCGCACTCGCGCCCGGCTCGAAAGCCTTGAGGCGAAGGTGGCTGAATTGGAAGCGAAGCTGACGCCGCCGGCTGAGTAACACCTCGTGTCTTTGTGAAAGCGGCCCCTTGTGGGAGCGGGCTTGCCCGCGAATGAAGGTCGGAACGACCTTCCCGCCATTCAGGATTCGCTATTGACTCTCGGCAGAATCCTACAGCTTGCAACCCCGCCGTCCGATTGCGTCGTGAAGCCCTGATTCCTAAGCTCACCCAATGCTGAATGTTCAGCACTGGGTTTGGCGACCCGGAAAGCTTAAGGCGCACGACAACCATGATGGCGGCTGTGTTTACCGCCACATCGAGTCATGGCGGTTGTGCGTGGGAGACCTTCGGGTCTGCCGGGTTCCTTTTGCTCCGGTTCGCCAACCCGCGTACGACTGCCACCCAATTGTTTGGCGACAATTGAGGGCAGCCCTAAAGCAAAAGGAGCTGTTCAATGAATAACGAAGAGACGTATCTCACTCCTCAGGTTTTCACCCGCTACAAACTCCCCCTCCACGCCCTGCTCATCCAGAACCAACCCTGGTTCTCCGCCCGCGACCTGGGCCGCCTGCTGCACATTTACCTCAACGAACGCATGCTGCGAAAACTCGACCCCGACCAATACCAAACCCGCAAAACCCTGATCCACAACCAGATCGAAAACACCCTCCTGATCAGCGAGTCCGGCATCTACGCCCTCCTCGTCTATCACTACTGCCCCGAATACCGAGCGCTACGCGAATGGCTCACCCATCAAGTCATCCCCACCCTGCGCGACGCCCAGCACCCCACCACAAGCGAACGCCCACAGCTAAGCCTGCTGAATTGGCCCGAGATGTCGTTGAGTTTGCTGCACTGGAATAACCAGCCGTGGATTCGGTTGCAGGATGTGCCGTTGATGGTGGTAGAACGGGAAATGCTAAAGCGCCCAGAACCGGGCACTTGGTGGAAGAGGGCTTCGCGGATGCTGCAATCGCTATAGGCCCGCATGCCGGAGCTGGGCCCTGCGTAAATCGTAAGTCGACTGAAGACTCATCCAGAACTCAGGCGGGGTGTTGAGGTGAATTGCCAGTCTGATTGCCAGATCGGCGCAGATCCTGAGCTGGCATTTCACAAGCTTCTCGATCTCGGTTTCAGGCCAGTTCGTGGGCATGGCCAAGTCCATGACAGGCATGCCCAACGGCTCCATGAACTCCTTATTCAGAACCTCGCCGGGATGAATCGAGCGCATACCATTGCGGTTCATTTTTCGCCTCCAGAGGCTGCATTGAGCGGCCAAACTGGAGCACCCGACTTTGCAATACAAGACCGTCGAGTCGCTTTCACTAGCGTCCTACAACTATTAGGGCATGCCCCTACAAAAATCAGCGTCTGCGCCTATTTAAGTTGTCCTTACGCCTGTCATTACATTAGCGACACCCATCAGGATGGAGGTCTCTGTGAAGGATAAAAAGAGAAAGACAAAGCTACTTCAGGTTGTTGAACTACACCTCGAAGCACTTCGACTGGCTGGAAATTTGTCAGCCAATCAACGGAGGTTTATTGAAGTTGCCGTTACGTGCGGACCTGAGCTTGAGCCAAGTGGTCTGTTAGCAGGCAGAAGATGAATGCATAGGCCCGCACAACCGCTTTCTGATACGTCTTGTAAACCTCTACTCAAACGCTAGAACCCCGCTCAACTACCCTTCAAAAACCCGCAGGAAGCGGCCCCCGATTCAACACAAGGAACGACCATGTCCCTCGCCATCGTCCACAGTCGCGCCCAGATTGGCGTGGATGCTCCCGCTGTCACCGTCGAAGTCCACCTGGCCAACGGCTTGCCCTCGCTGACCATGGTCGGCCTGCCCGAAGCGGCGGTGAAAGAGAGCAAGGACCGGGTGCGCAGTGCGATCATCAATTCCGGGCTGCAGTTTCCGGCGCGGCGGATCACGCTGAATCTGGCGCCGGCGGATCTGCCCAAGGATGGCGGGCGGTTCGATCTGGCGATTGCGCTGGGGATTCTGTCGGCGAGTGTGCAGGTGCCGACGTTGACGCTCGATGACGTGGAATGTCTGGGTGAGCTGGCGTTATCCGGCGCTGTGCGGGCGGTGCGCGGGGTGTTGCCTGCGGCGCTGGCAGCGCGCAAGGCCGGGCGGACGCTGGTGGTGCCACGGGCGAATGCCGAGGAGGCTTGTCTGGCTTCGGGACTAAGGGTGATTGCGGTGGATCATCTGCTGGAGGCCGTGGCGCATTTCAATGGACATACACCGGTCGAGCCTTATGTCTCGGACGGGCTGATCCATGCCGCCAAACCCTATCCCGACCTGAATGAAGTACAGGGCCAACTGGCCGCCAAACGGGCGCTGCTGATTGCCGCCGCTGGCGCACACAACCTGCTGTTCAGCGGGCCACCCGGGACGGGCAAGACGTTGCTGGCCAGTCGATTGCCGGGGTTGCTGCCACCGCTGGCCGAGAGTGAAGCGCTGGAGGTGGCGGCGATTCAATCCGTCGCCAGTGGAGCGCCGCTGACCCATTGGCCACAGCGCCCGTTCCGCCAGCCGCATCACTCGGCCTCCGGGCCGGCACTGGTCGGTGGCAGCTCAAAACCGCAACCCGGCGAAATCACCCTCGCCCATCACGGCGTGTTGTTTCTCGATGAGCTGCCCGAGTTTGATCGCAAGGTGCTGGAGGTTCTGCGCGAACCGCTGGAATCCGGCTGCATCGTGATCGCAAGGGCCAAGGAACGGGTGCGCTTTCCCGCGAGATTCCAGCTGGTGGCGGCGATGAATCCCTGTCCCTGTGGATATCTGGGCGAACCAAGTGGTAAGTGCTCCTGCACGCCGGACATGGTGCAGCGCTATCGCAACAAACTGTCGGGGCCGTTGCTGGATCGGATCGATTTGCACCTGACGGTGGCACGAGAGGCGACAGCGCTGAACCCTGCGGTGAAACCGGGAGATGACAGCGCCAGCGCGGCCACATTGGTCGCCGAGGCCCGCGAGCGTCAGCAAAAACGCCAGGGCTGCGCCAATGCGTTTCTCGATTTTCCGGGGCTGAAGAAGCACTGCAAGTTATCCACAGCCGATGAAGCCTGGCTGGAGACGGCGTGCGAAAGACTGATCTTGTCGTTGCGCTCGGCGCACCGGTTGCTCAAGGTGGCGAGGACATTGGCGGATCTGGAGAAATGCGCGGATATCAGTCGCGAGCATCTGGCCGAAGCGTTGCAATACCGGCCGGCGACTCAGTAAATGCCGCGATGGTGGTGGGCCAAAACGCGAGCAGGCTCGCTCTCACAGGTCCTACAAGAAGCCTGGGGAAGCGAGCCTGCTCGCGATAGCTACTTCAAAGAGGCCTCAACGGAAGCGGTCGACCTCCTGGCGCAGGTCGGCTGCCAGGCCTTCCAGTTCCTTGGCGGTGATTGCCAGGTTGGACACCACCTCGCGCTGCTCGCTGTTGGCCATCGCGATGCTCTGCAGGTTGCTGCTCAACAGCGTCGCGGTGCTGCTCTGTTCCTGGGTCGCGGTGGTGATCGCGGCAAATTGCTGGCCTGCCGAACGGCTCTGCTCATCGATCCGCGCCAGCGCCGATGCGACGTTGGCGTTACGCGACAGGCCTTCCTGCATCAGCACGTTGCCTTGTTCCATGGTGCTGATGGCGTTGCCGGTTTCCTGCTGGATGCTATGGATCATGCCGGAGATTTCATCGGTCGCCTGACGAGTGCGCGACGCCAGATTGCGCACTTCGTCGGCCACCACGGCAAAACCCCGACCCTGTTCACCGGCACGGGCCGCTTCGATGGCGGCGTTGAGTGCCAGCAGGTTGGTTTGTTCGGCAATCGAGGTGATCACGCTGACGATGCCGCCGATTTCCTGGGAGCGCTGACCCAGCGTGTTGATCACGGTCGCCGTGGTGTTCAGTGCGCCGGCAATCTGCTCCAGCGAGGACGACGCTTCTTCCATCGACGTGCGACCGATCTGGGTCTGCTGAGCGTTTTCCTGGGCCAGACGCTGGGTGTTGCCCATGTTGTCGGCAATGTTCAGCGACGTGGCGGAGAACTCTTCAACCGCACCCGCCATGCTGGTGATTTCGCCAGACTGCTGCTCCATGCCTTCATAGGCGCCGCCAGACAGGCCGGACAGCGCTTGAGCCCGACGGTTGACCTCTTCCGAGGCGCGGCGGATGTGCTCGACCATGGTCGACAGCGCCTGGCTCATCTGGTTGAAGGCGCGGGCCAACTGGCCGATTTCGTCATTGCTCGACACGCTCAGACGCACGCTCAGATCACCGGCACCCAGGGCTTCCGCCTGACGTACCAGATCACCCAAAGGCGCCAGTTTGCTGCGCAGCAACCAGACCACGGAGCCGACCGCCAGCAACATTGCCAGCAGACTGCCGATGGCCAGTTGGGTACCCACGCTCCAGGTCACCGCGCGAATCTCGGCCTTCGGCATGCTCGCCACCACCGACCACGGGCCGCCTTCGAACGGCACGGCAATGCTGTAGAAGTCTTCGGACTTGTCGCTCCAGAACCGACCTTTACCCGGCGTTTTCGCCAGATCATTGATCACAGGAACCGCTTGATCCAGCGCCTGCACGCCAGCCGGCGCCACCAGCCATTGGTTCTTTTCGTCCAGCAGTGCCAGCGAGCCGGTCTGGCCGATGCGGAAGCGCTTGAGGTTTTCGAACTGGGCGTTCTGCGCGTCGGTGTAATCGAAGCCGACGAACAACACAGCAATCACCTTGCCGCTGCTGTCACGCACCGGGGTGTATTGAGTCATGTAGGAGCGATCGAACAGCAAGGCGCGGCCAACGTAACCCTGCCCCGCCATCAACTTCGCGTAGGCCGGGTGAGCGTGATCGAGCAAGGTGCCGATGGCGCGACTGCCATCCTGCTTGGTCAGCGAGGTGCTGACCCGCACGAAGTCTTCGCCGCTGCGCACGAACAGCGTGGCGACACCCGCCGTCATCTGCTTGAACTCGTCGACTTCCTTGAAGTTGTTGTTCAGCACTTCGCTGCCCAGATGCAGGCCTGGGGTCTGGGTGCCAGCGACGTTGACCGGCTCGCCCGGATGAATGCTCAGGCCGGCGCTGAAGCGCTTCTCGAACAATCCGCTCAGGCGCTGGGTGCTTTCACGCAGCGTGCCGTGGAAAGTGCTCAACTGATCGGCGAGCAGGCGTGCCTCGCTGGCCAGGTGTTCTTCACGAGTGGCGAGGTTGGCGGTGTCAAGCGAACGCAGGGCGAACACCGTACTGCCGCTGATGACAATCGCCAGTATCACGGCGAGCGCGAGGCCCAGCTGCGAGGCGATCCGAGCGCGAGGTTGAGACATGGACAGCTCCTGGCCGAGCCACGGGATCCTCCTTGATCCTGACTCGGAAATTTTTCTAATAGTGGGGGTGAATCGTGGATACCGGCACGACGGTTCCACATGCACGTATTCGGCGGTAAAACCGAATACTTGAGCGAATAGCAGGGTTATGGCGAAAGGCCGGCATTGTGCAGGCTCGAACGTTTCAGCTCAAGCGTGTGACCGCCGGCAGCGTCATGGCGCGGACTTCGCCTTGCAGGAAGTCGCTCAGGCGGCGCAAACGTTCACCTCCCGGACGGGTTTTTGGCCACACCAGGTAATAATTCAGTCCGCTGGCGACCGCCGTCGGCCACGGCAGACTCAGGCGTCCTTGCGCGACATCCTCGGCCACCATCAGCAAATCCCCCATGGACACACCGTAGCCCCGGGCCGCCGCAATCATCCCGAGTTCCAGGGTATCGAACACCTGCCCGCCCTTGAGTGACACCTGATCCGACAACCCCATGTGTTCCAGCCAACTGCGCCAGTCCCGGCGATCCGGCGTCGGGTGCAGCAATTCGGCGCTGGCCAGCCGTGCCACGTCCCAGGGCTGGTCGTTGAGCAGATTCGGCGCGCCGACCGGAATCAGCTCCTCTGGAAACAGCAGGCTGGCTTCCCAGTCCGGCGGGAAATGCCCGTCACTGAGCAACACCGCGCAATCGAAGGGCTCGTTGTTGAAGTCCACCGAATCCACGTCCATCCAGGCGCTGGTCAGTTGTACCTCGTTGCCCGGCTGCAGATGGCGGAAGCGACTGAGCCGCGCCAGCAACCAGCGCATGGTCAGGGTCGACGGAGCTTTCATGCGCAGGATGTCATCTTCGGCGCGCAAGGTATTGCAGGCTCGCTCCAGGGCGGCGAATCCCTCGCGGATGCCCGGCAGCAGCAGGCGCGCCGACTCGGTCAGTTGCAGATTGCGACCGCTGCGATGGAACAAGCGGCAGGCGAAATGCTCTTCGAGTGTGCGGATGTGCCGGCTCACCGCACTTTGCGTGATTGACAACTCTTCGGCGGCCCGCGTGAACGAACTGTGACGGGCCGCCGCTTCGAATGCGCGCAGGGCATACAAGGGTGGAAGACGACGGGACATGCACAACGCTCCAATGGCGGGATTGCGCCAACTTAGCAGAATCGTCGCAGGATGAGTTTTAATCATGCCACCCATCCTTTTTATCCCTTTGTGCAACCCGCACCAAACCCTGAGAATCGACGGTCTCCTGCTCCCTCTTTTATATGGATGTGAACACCATGCAGCGTCCTGTGCGTACCGAACTCTGGGCCATCCTGCGGCTGGCGGGGCCGTTGATTGCTTCGCAGTTGGCGCACATGCTGATGGTGCTGACCGACACCCTGATGATGGCGCGCCTCAGTCCCGAAGCGCTGGCCGGAGGTGGTCTGGGCGCAGCCAGCTATTCGTTCGTGTCGATTTTCTGCATCGGCGTAATCGCGGCGGTCGGTACCCTGGTGGCGATTCGTCAGGGCGCCGGCGACATCATCGGCGCCGCCCGCCTGACTCAGGCCGGGCTATGGCTGGCGTGGCTGATGGCACTCGGTGCCGGGTTGCTGTTATGGAATCTGAAACCGGTGCTGTTGCTGTTCGGCCAGACCGAGACCAACGTCAACGCCGCCGGGCAGTTCCTGATCGCCCTGCCCTTCGCCCTGCCCGGCTACCTGAGTTTCATGGCCCTGCGCGGTTTCACCAGCGCCATCGGCCGGGCAACACCGGTGATGGTCATCAGCCTCGCCGGCACGGTGGCCAACTTCCTGCTCAATTACGCGCTGATCACCGGCATGTTCGGCCTGCCGAAACTGGGGCTGACCGGTATCGGTCTGGTCACGGCGATTGTTGCCAACTGCATGGCACTGGCGCTGGCCTGGCACATCCGCCGGCATCCGGCCTATAACGCCTACCCGCTGCGTGAAGGCCTGTCGCGGCCGAACCGGCAGTACCTCAAAGAACTCTGGCGCCTGGGCCTGCCGATCGGCGGCACCTATGCAGTGGAGGTCGGACTGTTCGCCTTCGCGGCGCTGTGCATGGGCACCATGGGCAGCACCCAACTGGCGGCGCATCAGATTGCGCTACAAATCGTCTCGGTGGCATTCATGGTGCCGGCAGGGATGTCGTATGCGATCACCATGCGCGTCGGCCAGCATTACGGCGCTGGGCAATTGAGCGATGCGCGGATGTCCGGGCGGGTCGGTATCGTCTTCGGTGCAGTGGTGATGCTGGGGTTTGCGATGGTGTTCTGGCTGCTGCCTAATCAACTGGTCGGTTTGTTCCTCGACCATAACGACCCGGCATTTGCCGAGGTGATTCATCTGGCCGTGAGCCTGTTGGCCGTGGCGGCGTGGTTCGAGCTGTTCGACGGCACGCAGACCATTGCCATGGGCTGCATCCGCGGACTCAAGGATGCCAAGACCACCTTCCTCGTCGGGCTCGGTTGCTACTGGCTGATCGGCGCGCCGGCAGCGTGGTTGATGGCGTTCCATCTGCACTGGGGGCCGACCGGCGTCTGGTGGGGTTTGGCTCTGGGCCTGGCCTGCGCGGCAATCAGCCTGACACTGGCGTTCGAATGGAAGATGAAGCGGATGATTCGACTGGAGCCGCAATCTCAAGGATTCAAGATTGCTCAGCCGGAATGACGGGCTACGGGAGCAACCCTGCTCCCGTAAGCTTGTTGGTCAGACCACAATGCCCAGCGGAGGCTGGCTGGCGTCAGCAATCAGATAGTCAATCAACTCCGCCAACGGCAACGGTTTGCTGATCAGGTAACCCTGCACCTGATCGCAGCCGAAACCGCGCAACAGATCCAGTTGCTCGCGGGTTTCCACCCCTTCGGCCACCACTTCCAGGTGCAGGTTGTGCGCGAGATTGATCATCGCGTGCACCAGTTTGCGGTTTTCTTCGCGTTGCTCCATGCCGCCGACGAAACTCTTGTCGATCTTCAGCAAGGTGATCGGCAGGCTGTTGAGGTGCACGAACGACGAGAACCCGGTGCCGAAGTCATCCAGCGAAAAACGCACGCCGAGGCGACCGAGCGCGTCCATGGTCTGCTTGACCAGATCGCTGCGGCGCATCACGGCGGTTTCGGTGAGTTCGAATTCCAGCCATTGCGCCTCGACACCGCGCTCGGCGATCAAGCGGCTGAGCGTCGGCAGCAACTGGCTGTCCTGAAACTGGCGGAACGACAGGTTGATCGCCATGTGCAGCGCCGGCAGACCGCGCTCGCGCAACGCCTGCATGTCACGCAGGGCCCGGGAAATCACCCAATAACCCAGCGGCACAATCAGGCCGCTCTGCTCGGCCAGCGGCACAAATTCGCTCGGCGCAAGCAAGCCGCGCTCACTGTGACGCCAGCGCACCAGCGCTTCGAGGCCGACGATCTGGCCATCCTGCAGATTCAGGCGCGGCTGGTAATGCAGCTCCAGCTCATCGCGGCGCAAGGCCCGGCGCAGCTCGCTTTCGAGGTCGGCCATGCTCCGCGCGTTGCGGTTGATCCGTTCGTTGAAGATGTGAAACGTGCAGCCCTGGGTGCTCTTGGCCTGTTGCATGGCGATGTGCGCGTGCCACATCAGCGGATCGGCACCGCCCTGGGCCCGGGCATGAGCGATGCCGAGGCTGGAACCGATCAACAGGCTTTCGCCATCGACCCAATAAGGTTCGGCCAGGGCTTCGGTGATGCGTTCGGCCATCCATTCCGCCCGTTGCGGGGCGCGGCGGGTGTCGATCAGCAGGGCGAATTCGTCGCTGCCCAGGCGTGCCAGTTGATCGCCGACTTCCAGCTGACTTTTCAGCCGTGCGACGACTTGCAGGATCAGGCGATCGCCGGCCTGATGGCCGAGGGCGTCGTTGGCGTGGCGGAAGTTGTCGAGATCGAGGTGGCCGAGGGCCAGGCCGCGACCGTCGTTTTCGGCGAGGCGCGCCGTGAGCAGGGTCTGGAAGCCCTGGCGGTTGGCGATGCCGGTCAGCGGATCCTGTTCGGCCAGGCGTTGCAGGGTGTTTTCCAGCACGCCGCGTTCGCGCACATGCCGCAGGCAACGCCGGAGCATGCCGGCATCGAGGGCATCGAACACCAGCCAGTCGCTGACGCCATCGGGCGCGGTCGCCGGCTCCTGTTCCAAAAGCAATACCGTCGGCAGGCTGCAACGGCCGGGCGCCGGCTGCAACGCGGGAACGGTCAACAACACCGCGTGGCGGTTGTCTTCGAACAGGCTGCTGACCGACTCCCAGTTCGGCGCGCTGATCAGCACCGCCGCACTCCCCAACGGAGCCAGACACTCGCGCAATAACGCTGTCCACGCTGGCTCTTCGGCCAGTAGCAGCAAACGCAAGGGTTCGACAGGCGTAGTCAAGCTGACTCCCTAGACTCTGCAATGATGTGGGCGGCGGGCATTATGCCGTTGCGGCAACCAATGACCAAACGACAACGGATATCAAAACGTTATTTTGTGTCACGAATGAGAACATTAGCCGCAAAATCACCGCGCATCCTGCGTGAAAGTAACAAAACCGGCAAATTTCAATCGCGTGCTGCGTCACAAGTCGGAGAGAGCAGCACAAATCGCTGAGCCTGTTAAAATGCCGGCCCATTTCGTCAACGACTCCCGAATTTCCGTATGTCCCGACTCAATCCCCGGCAGCAAGAAGCCGTGAACTACGTCGGCGGCCCTCTATTGGTGCTCGCCGGTGCTGGCTCCGGCAAGACCAGCGTGATCACGCGCAAGATTGCGCACCTGATCCAGAACTGCGGCATCCGCGCCCAGTACATCGTCGCCATGACCTTCACCAACAAGGCCGCGCGCGAGATGAAGGAACGGGTCGGCACCCTGCTGCGCCCCGGCGAAGGTCGCGGCCTGACGGTCTGCACCTTCCACAACCTGGGCCTGAACATCATCCGCAAGGAACATGAACGGCTGGGCTACAAACCCGGTTTCTCGATCTTCGACGAAACCGACGTCAAGTCGCTGATGACTGACATCATGCAAAAGGAATACGCAGGCGACGACGGCGTCGACGAGATCAAGAACATGATCGGCGCCTGGAAAAACGACCTGATCCTGCCGGCCCAGGCCCTGGAAAACGCCCGCAACCCGAAGGAACAGACTGCCGCCATCGTCTACACCCACTACCAGCGCACGCTCAAGGCGTTCAACGCGGTGGACTTCGACGACCTGATCCTGCTGCCGGTGAAGCTCTTCGAAGAGCACGCCGACATCCTCGAAAAGTGGCAGAACAAGGTGCGTTACCTGCTGGTCGACGAATATCAGGACACCAATGCCAGCCAGTATCTGCTGGTGAAAATGCTCATCGGCAAGCGTAACCAGTTCACCGTGGTGGGCGATGACGACCAGTCGATCTACGCCTGGCGCGGCGCACGGCCGGAAAACCTGATGCTGCTCAAGGACGACTATCCGTCCCTGAAAGTGGTGATGCTGGAGCAGAACTACCGCTCCACCAGCCGCATCCTGCGTTGCGCCAACGTGCTGATCTCGAACAACCCGCACGAATTCGAGAAGCAGCTGTGGAGTGAGATGGGCCACGGCGACGAGATCCGCGTGATCCGCTGCCGCAACGAGGACGCCGAAGCCGAGCGCGTGGCGATGGAAATTCTCAGCCTGCACTTGCGCACCGACCGCCCGTACAGCGATTTCGCGATCCTCTATCGCGGCAACTACCAGGCCAAGCTGATCGAGCTGAAACTGCAGCACCATCAGGTGCCGTACCGTCTGAGCGGCGGCAACAGCTTCTTCGGCCGCCAGGAAGTGAAAGACCTGATGGCCTACTTCCGCCTGATCGTGAACCCGGACGACGACAACGCCTTCCTGCGGGTGATCAACGTGCCGCGCCGCGAGATCGGCTCTACGACCCTGGAAAAACTCGGCAACTACGCCACCGAACGCAAGATCTCGATGTACGCCGCCACCGACGAACTCGGCCTGGGCGAGCATCTGGACAGCCGCTTCACCGATCGCCTGTCGCGCTTCAAGCGTTTCATGGACAAGGTGCGCGAGCAGTGCGCCGGCGAAGACCCGATTTCGGCGCTGCGCAGCATGGTCATGGACATCGACTACGAGAACTGGCTGCGCACCAACAGTTCCAGCGACAAGGCCGCGGACTACCGGATGAGCAACGTCTGGTTCCTGATCGAAGCCTTGAAGAACACCCTGGAAAAAGACGAAGACGGCGAAATGACCGTCGAGGATGCCATCGGCAAACTCGTTCTGCGCGACATGCTCGAACGTCAGCAGGAAGAAGAGGACGGCGCCGAAGGCGTGCAGATGATGACCCTGCATGCGTCCAAGGGCCTGGAATTTCCTTACGTGTTCATCATGGGCATGGAAGAGGAAATCCTCCCGCACCGTTCCAGCATCGAAGCCGACACCATCGAAGAAGAACGCCGACTGGCCTACGTGGGCATCACCCGCGCGCGCCAGACCCTCGCGTTCACCTTCGCCGCCAAGCGCAAACAGTACGGCGAGATCATCGACTGCGCGCCCAGCCGCTTCCTCGATGAGCTGCCGCCGGACGACCTGGCCTGGGAAGGCAACGACGACACACCGACCGAAGTCAAAGCCGTGCGGGGCAATAGCGCATTGGCAGATATACGAGCGATGTTAAAGCGCTAGAATTGACCACTTTTTTAAAACCTTAGGGCGCACAAGGCGCCAACAGAGGACAGCTTCATGGAAGCCCTGCACCAGAAAATCCGCGAACAAGGCATTGTGCTTTCCGACCAGGTCCTGAAGGTCGACGCCTTCCTGAACCACCAGATCGACCCGGCCCTGATGAAGCTGATCGGCGACGAATTCGCCACGCTGTTCAAGGATTCGGGCATCACCAAGATCGTCACCATCGAAGCGTCCGGCATCGCCCCGGCGATCATGACCGGTCTGAACCTCGGCGTGCCGGTGATCTTCGCCCGCAAGCAACAGTCCCTGACCCTGACTGAAAACCTGCTGTCGGCGACGGTCTACTCGTTCACCAAGAAGACCGAAAGCACCGTGGCCATCTCCCCGCGTCACCTGACCAGCAGCGACCGCGTGCTGATCATCGACGACTTCCTGGCCAACGGTAAGGCATCCCAGGCGCTGATCTCGATCATCAAACAGGCCGGCGCCACCGTCGCGGGCCTGGGCATCGTGATCGAGAAATCGTTCCAGGGCGGCCGTGCGGAACTGGATTCGCAGGGTTACCGCGTCGAGTCGCTGGCTCGCGTGAAGTCGCTGGCGGGCGGCGTCGTGACCTTCATCGACTGATCACTGACTCAACTGCGCCGCAATACTTGTGGGACCAAGCTCGCTCCCACAGTGTTTTGTGTAGCGGTTACTGCGCGGTGGCCTTCAGGCCCGTAAGCAATAACCGCTGAAACAGGTCTTCCTTCAGGCCTTCCGGGTGGGTCAGCTGCATGCGCGCCAAATGCTCCGGATACAGCGAAGCCTGCGGCGCATCCAGCGCGGCCTTGCCCAGTTCCAGAATCTCGGTCAGCTTGAATTTGCTCTTGAGCCAGTTCAGCGCCCGTAACAGATCCTTCTCGACCTCAGTGAAATCACAGCCCAGCGGATATTCCGGAAACAGGTTCGGATGCCGTGCGGCAATCGCCTGCAAGCGTTGTGGGGTGTTGTCGGTAAAGCGCGGATCGAGACGGAAATCCTTCGGCAGCTTGCCGACCTTCTGCGCCTGTTCGATCAGGCCTTGCTGGAAGCGCGAGTCGCTGATGTTCAACAGCGCCTCGATCACCACCGCATCCGATTTGCCGCGCAGGTCGGCGATGCCGTACTCGGTGACGACGATGTCACGCAGGTGCCGTGGAATCGTGCAGTGGCCGTACTCCCAGACAATGTTCGAACTGACATCGCCGCCGGACTCGCGCCAGCTGCGCAGCAGCAGAATCGACCGCGCATCGTGCAGCGCATGGCCCTGGGCAACGAAGTTGTACTGCCCGCCGACGCCGCTGAGCACCCGCCCGTCTTCCAGTTGATCCGCCACCCCGGCGCCCAGCAGGGTCATGGTGAACACGGTGTTGATGAAGCGCGCATCGAGGCGTTGCAGGCGCTTGAGCTCTTCCTGACCATACAGCTCGTTGATGTAGCTGATACGGGTCATGTTGAATTCGAGGCGTTTGCTCAGCGGCAACTCGCGCAAGCGCTTATAGAAACTGCGCGGCCCGAGGAAGAAACCACCATGAATCGACAAGCCGTCGGTTTGCGCCGCCTCGTCGAGAGTCCCGGCGTTGGCCTGCTCCTGAGTCTGCACATCCGGGTAGACCTTGCGCCGGATGATCCCGGCTTCGGCCAGCACCAGCAGGCCGTTGACGAACATTTCGCTGCAACCGTACAGGCCCTTGGCGAACGGTTCGATGCCGCCCTCGCGTTCGATTAACTGTGCCCACTGGCTGAGGTTCACATCGGCCAGCAAGTGCTTGTACGAGGCGTTGTCAGCCTGACGCGCCAGCAACGCAGCGGTCAGCGCATCGCCCATCGAACCGATGCCGATCTGCAAGGTGCCGCCATCGCGCACCAGGGTGCTGGCGTGCAGACCGATGAAGTGATCCTGAAACCCGACGGGCATGTTCGGCGTGGAAAACAGCGTGCTGCTGTCCTTTTCATCGATCAGCAGGTCGAAGGTGTCGATATCGATTTCGGCATCGCCCGGCATGTACGGCAACTCGGTGTGCACCTGGCCGACCAGCAGAATGGTCTCCCCCGCCGCCCGGCGTTTGGCGATCATCGGGAACAGGTCGAGGGTGATGTCCGGGTTGCAGCTCAGGCTCAGGCGATCGGGATGTTCGCTGCTGCTGGCGAGCAACTGCGCCACCAGGTTCAGGCCGGCAGCATTGATGTCGCGGGCCGCGTGGCTGTAGTTGCTGCTGACGTAATCCTGCTGGGCCGGCGCGCTGTTGAGCAGGCTGCCGGGCTGCATGAAGAACTGTTCGATGCGAATGTTGGACGGCAGGCTGTCGCGGTGCAGGTCGGCGAGGAAGTCCAGCTCCGGGTAATCGCCAAACACCCGCTCGACGAAGGGTTCGATGAAGCGCTTCTGCAACCCATCGCCCAATGCCGGACGGCCGAGGCACAGGGCGGTGTAGATCGTCAGTTGCCGTTCGGGCAAACCGGCGATGCGGCGGTACAGCGCGTTGACGAAGGGGTTGGGTTTGCCCAGCCCCAGCGGCAGGCCCATGTGGATATGCGCCGGCAACCGCGCCAGTACGTCGTCCACTGCCTGTTCGATCGAACACAACTGCACCATCTGAAGCCTCCTGCCCGTTCCGTGAATAGAGGTACGACCGAGATTGCCGGTTGTTTGCTGCAAAGAACAGCCTCAGGCCCAAATCGCGCGTACAAAAAAACCGTCCGAAGACGGTTTTTTTCGTCGAAAGCGCGGCTTATTTCAGACCGGACATCTTCTGGATCGCGCCCTTCAGCTCTTCATCGGAGCAGTCGGCGCAGGTGCCTTTCGGTGGCATGGAGTTGATGCCGGTGATGGCCTTGGCCAGGATGCCGTCGAGGCCGCCCTGGTGATCGGCGCGCTCTTTCCAGGCCGCGGTGTCACCGATTTTCGGTGCGCCCAACAGGCCGGAGCCGTGGCAAGCGTTGCAATGTTTGGCAATCACTTCGTCCGGCGTCTTGGCACCGCCACCGCCGCCTGCCGAAGCAGCGACTTCCATCCCCTTGCACTCTTGCCCTTGAACACACACCTGGCCGACCGGCTCGAGGCGTTTGGCAATGTCGTCATTCGTCGCAGCTTGAGCGCTGACAGCCCAGAGGGCCAGTACGGTTGCTGGTGCAGCCAGCATTTTCATAATTAGGTTCACGCGTTCACCCTCAATGGTGGCTATTCACGCCTGCGGCCACGGTTCGCAGGCGGGCGCAAGTATAGCGGTTAGCCCGCTTCACTGAAACAACCCCAAAGTCGAAGGGGTTATATCGCGCTGTGGAACAACGGTTCGGGTGCCTTCGCCGTGTGGCCTGGCGCCTCTTTGTTTAAAAATTCGCCGGCGTGGCTGCGCTGATTAGTCGCGCCGGCGCATCGAACGGATTACGGAAACGATGCGGCTTGGTACTTTCAAAGTAGTAGCTGTCGCCGGCTTCGAGGATAAAAGTTTCAAGACCCACCACCAGCTCCAGGCGTCCTTCCACCAGAATCCCGGTTTCCTCGCCTTCGTGGGTGAGCATTTCTTCGCCGGTATCGGCGCCCGGCGGATAGATTTCATTGAGGAACGCAATGGCCCGGCTCGGGTGCGCGCGACCGACCAGTTTCATGGTCACGGCGCCGTCGGAAATGTCGATCAGCTCGTTGGCCTTGTAGACGATCTGAGTCGGTTTTTCCTGCAGGATCTCTTCGGAAAAGAACTCGACCATGGACATGGGAATCCCGCCCAGAACTTTCCTCAGCGAACTGATCGAAGGGCTGACGCTGTTCTTTTCGATCATCGAAATGGTGCTGTTGGTGACGCCCGCGCGCTTGGCGAGTTCACGCTGGGACAGTCCTTTGAGCTTGCGGATCGATTGCAGTCGTTCACCGACGTCCAAGGCGGGAGCCTCCTGATGCTGTAGAAATATTGAGCGTTATCATGGCGACAGCGTTCAGTATTTACAACACTTGGGCCCCGCTTGCGCTTTAACCCTCGGAATAGAGCCTTGGCACCCGACGCAGGTTGCAGAAGATCTGGTACGGAATGGTGTCCGCCCACTTCGCCACGTCGCTGGCGAGGATGTTTTTGCCCCACAGCTCGACAGTCGAACCGAGGCCGGCTTGCGGCACGTCGGTCAGGTCGATGCACAGCATGTCCATCGACACCCGGCCAAGAATGCGGCTGCGCTGGCCGGCCACCAGCACCGGCGTGCCGGTCGGTGCCTGACGCGGATAACCGTCGGCGTAACCCATGGCAACCACGCCGATGCGCATCGGTTTGTCGGTGATGAATTTGGCGCCGTAGCCCACCGGCTCGCCGGCCGGCAGTTCGCGCACGCTGATGACTTTCGACTCCAGCGTCATCACCGGTTGCAGACGCTCGGCCACGGCGTTGGCTTCTTCGAACGGGGTGGCGCCGTAGAGCATGATGCCCGGGCGCACCCAGTCGCTGTGAATCTGCGGCCAGCCCAGCACCGCCGGCGAGTTGCGCAGGCTGACTTCAGCCGCCAGGCCCTGACGTGCCGCTTCGAACACCGCAACCTGATCGGCGCTGCTCTGCTCGTGCAGCTCATCGGCCCGGGCGAAGTGGCTCATCAGCACGACTTTCGCCACCTTGCCGCTGGCCAGCAAACGCTGGTAAGCCGCCGGGTAATCCTTCGGATGCAGGCCGACACGGTGCATGCCCGAATCGAGCTTCAGCCACACGGTGATCGGTTTGCTCAATGCCGCCTGCTCGATAGCTTCGAGCTGCCACAGCGAATGCACCACGCACCAGAAATCGTGCTCGACGATCAGCGCCAGTTCGTCCGCCTCGAAAAAGCCTTCGAGCAACAGCACCGGTGCACGAATCCCGGCAGCTCGCAGCTCCAGCGCTTCTTCGATGCACGCCACCGCGAAGCCGTCCGCTTCAGCTTCCAGCGCCTGGGCACAACGCACTGCGCCATGGCCATAGGCATCGGCCTTGATCACCGCCAGTGCCTTGGCACCGGTGACTTCACGGGCGATACGGTAGTTGTGACGCAGGGCTTGAAGGTCGATCAGGGCACGGGCAGGACGCATGGCAGCAGACTTCTTGGCGGTCATGGAAATAAAAACCGGCGCTGGCTGACGGCGTGAACCGCCAACAGCACCGGGAGAGGGATCTTTACAACGGGTTACGGTAATGCAGCGACGATGGAGATCTCGACCAGGATGCTCGGCTTGGCCATCTTCGCCTCCACCGTGGCGCGGGCCGGGGCGGCTCCCTTGGGCAGCCACTGGTCCCACACCGAGTTCATGCCGGCAAAGTGCGCCTCGATGTCCTTCAGGTAGATCGTCGCCGACAGCAGATGCTGCTTGTCGGTGCCGGCCAGATCGAGCAGACGCTCGATGTTGGCGAGTACGTCGCGGGTCTGCTGTTCGACACCGGCATTGAAGTCATCGCCGACCTGCCCGGACAGATACACCGTACCGTTGTGGCTGACGATCTGACTCATGCGCTCATTGGTGAGCTGGCGCTGGATTGCCATGCTTCGCGGACTCCTGGGTGGTGTTGCCATAACGGGAAATATCGAGGCCTTCGGCGCTGATCTGAGGTTTTTTCTTCGCCATCAGGTCGGCCAGCAAGCGACCGGAGCCGCACGCCATGGTCCAGCCGAGGGTGCCGTGACCGGTGTTCAGGAACAGGTTCTTGAACGGGGTGGCACCGACGATCGGCGTGCCATCCGGGGTGGTTGGGCGCAGGCCGGTCCAGAAACTCGCTTCGGCCAGATTGCCGCCCCGAGGATAAAGGTCGTTGACGATCATCTCCAGGGTTTCGCGCCGGCGCGGGTTCAGCGACAGGTCAAAACCGGCGATCTCCGCCATGCCGCCGACGCGGATGCGGTTGTCGAAACGGGTGATCGCGACCTTGTAGGTCTCGTCGAGAATGGTCGACGTCGGGGCCATGTCCGGATTGGTGATCGGCACGGTCAGCGAGTAGCCCTTCAACGGATACACCGGGGCCTTGATACCCAGCGGCTTGAGCAGTTGCGGCGAGTAACTGCCGAGGGCGAGTACGTAGCGGTCGGCGGTTTCCAGCTTGCCGTCGATCCACACGCCGTTGATGCGGTCGCCGGCGAAGTCGAGGCGCTGGATGTCCTGACCGAAACGGAATTCCACACCCAGTTTGGTGGCCATTTCAGCGAGGCGAGTGGTGAAGATCTGGCAGTCACCGGTCTGGTCGTTCGGCAGGCGCAGGGCACCGGCGAGGATGTCGGTGACACCCGCCAGAGCCGGTTCGACGCGGGCAATGCCGGCGCGGTCGAGCACTTCAAACGGCACGCCGGACTCTTTCAATACGGCGATGTCCTTGGCGGCGTTATCCAGTTGCGCCTGGGTGCGGAACAACTGAGTCGTACCGAGGCTGCGGCCTTCGTAGGCGATGCCGGTCTCGGCGCGCAATTCGTCCAGGCAGTCACGGCTGTACTCGGACAGGCGGACCATGCGCTCCTTGTTCACCGCGTAACGGTTGGCGGTGCAGTTACGCAGCATCTGCGCCATCCACAAGTATTGGTCGATGTCGGCAGTGGCCTTGATCGCCAGCGGCGCGTGACGTTGCAGCAGCCACTTGATGGCCTTGAGGGGCACGCCCGGCGCAGCCCACGGCGAGGCGTAGCCCGGCGAGACCTGGCCTGCGTTGGCGAAACTGGTCTCCATGGCCGCGGCGGGCTGCCGGTCGACCACCACCACTTCAAACCCGGCACGGGCCAGATAGTAAGCACTGGCGGTACCGATGACGCCGCTACCCAAGACCATAACGCGCATTTTTGTATCCCTCTCGCGGCGTGCCGCGTACGTCTGTTGTTAGAGCAATGATGCGCGCAGTGTAAAAAAGATTCGCCAGTGCTTTTCACTGTATAAGCGCCTATATTTGGCGACAATTCTCGGCAAAAACCCTTTTCACGGAGGCGCATCCCCTATGCGTACCAACACTCAGACCAAACGTGAGCTGGACAAGATCGACCGCAACATCTTGCGGATCCTGCAGGCGGACGGGCGGATTTCATTCACCGAACTGGGCGAGAAGGTCGGGCTCTCCACCACGCCGTGTACCGAGCGGGTGCGGCGCCTGGAGCGTGAGGGAATCATCATGGGCTACAACGCCCGCCTGAATCCGCAGCACTTGAAGGGTAGCCTGCTGGTGTTCGTCGAGATCAGCCTCGACTACAAATCCGGCGATACTTTCGAAGAGTTCCGACGTGCGGTGCTGAAGTTGCCCCACGTGCTGGAGTGCCATCTGGTGTCAGGGGATTTCGACTATCTGGTGAAGGCACGGATTTCCGAGATGGCCTCGTACCGCAAGCTGCTGGGCGACATCCTGCTCAAGCTGCCGCACGTACGTGAATCCAAGAGCTACATCGTGATGGAAGAAGTGAAAGAGAGCCTGAGCCTGCCGATTCCGGACTGAACGCTCAGACCAGCACCTGTCGGTTTTCCGCCATGTACTCGAACACCTGCTTCTCGACCCTCGGGTGAATCAGCTCCGCCGGCCGCCGGCCGTTGGGGCACGGCAAGGTCTGGGTCGTTCCGAACAACCGACAGATCAACGGCCGCTCGTCATACACCGTGCAGCCATTCGGCCCCAGGTGCACACAGTTGAGTGCTTCCATGGCCGCGTCCTGCTCGGCGCGCGTCTTGCGCGGGAGGCGGGACATTTCCTCGGGTGAGGTGGTCACCGGCCCGCAACAGTCATGGCAGCCCGGCACGCACTCGAACGTGGGAATCTGCTGACGCAGGGTGCGGATTTTCTGACTGTTGCAGCTCATTGCAGCATTAACCGGAGCGAAATAGGCGGCAATTGTGCCGCAAAAGCCGTGTTCCAGACACCACGGGCCGACCAATGTTGCCCGGCCTCGGGCCTGCGGCTTATGCTCCGTCAAATTTTCTCGACACCCGCTCAGGATGACGCCCATGAATGCCCGCGCCCAAGCCACCGCGAGCCAGCACCACGTTGCCTCTTACTACGCCGCCAGCAGCCTGCCGCAACCCGACCATCCGGTGCTGCAAGGTGAACTGATCGCCGACGTGTGCGTGGTCGGTGGCGGTTTCTCCGGGCTGAACACCGCGCTGGAATTGGCTGAACGGGGCTTGAGCGTGGTGCTGCTGGAAGCGCACCGGATCGGCTGGGGCGCCAGCGGTCGCAACGGCGGGCAACTGATTCGCGGGGTCGGTCATGGCCTCGATCAGTTCGCCAACGTGATCGGCGCCGACGGCGTGCGGCAGATGAAACTCATGGGCCTGGAAGCGGTGGAAATCGTCCGCCGGCGCGTCGAGAAATTTCAGATCCCTTGCGACCTGACCTGGGGTTACTGCGACCTCGCCAACAAACCCTCCGACCTGGAAGGTTTTGCCGAAGACGCCGAAGAGTTGCGCAGCCTCGGTTATCGCCATGAAACACGTCTGCTGCAGGCGAACGAGATGCACACCGTGGTCGGTTCCAGACGCTACGTAGGCGGTTTGATCGACATGGGTTCCGGGCATCTGCACCCGCTGAACCTGGCACTCGGCGAAGCCGCCGCGGCGCAGCAAGCGGGGGTGAAGCTGTTCGAGCAATCGGCGGTGACCCGTATCGATTACGGCCCCGAAGTCCGCGTGTACACCGCGCAAGGCTCGGTACGGGCGAAAACCCTGGTACTCGGCTGCAATGCCTATCTCAACAATCTGAATCCACAACTCAGCGGCAAGGTGCTGCCGGCCGGCAGCTACATCATCGCCACCGAACCGCTGAGCGAGGAGCAGGCCCACAACCTGCTGCCGCAGAACATGGCGGTCTGCGACCAGCGAGTGGCGCTCGACTACTACCGGCTCTCGGCGGACCGGCGCCTGCTGTTCGGCGGCGCGTGCCATTACTCCGGGCGTGACCCGAAGGATATCGGCGCGTACATGCGGCCGAAGATGCTCGAAGTCTTTCCGCAACTGGCCTCGGTGAAGATCGATTATCAGTGGGGCGGGATGATCGGCATCGGCGCCAACCGTCTGCCGCAGATTGGCCGGCTCGCCGACCAGCCGAATGTGTATTACGCCCAGGCCTATTCCGGTCACGGCGTGAATGCCACGCACCTGGCGGGCAAGCTGCTGGCCGAGGCCATCAGCGGCCAGCACGGCGGTGGCTTCGACCTGTTCGCCAAAGTGCCACACATCACCTTCCCCGGCGGCAAGCATCTTCGTTCGCCGCTGCTGGCGTTGGGGATGTTGTGGCATCGCCTTAAAGAGCTGGTGTGAGCTCGTTCCCACGCAAAGCGTGGGAACGATCCCTCTAAATCCGCCAGAACGGCTTCAACCCCTCCTCCAGCGCCTGTTCGCGGGTCAGCCCGATATCCTTGAGCTGTTCCGGCGTCAGGCGCAGCAACGCCTTGCGCGTGTGCAGACGATGCCAGAACAGACCCCAGCGACTCAGGCCGGACTGTGCGTTGCGCAGGATCTCATTGCGCGCGTTGTCCTGTTGCCCAGCCTCCAGTTCCTGACTGTGTAACGTCAGCCGCACATCGCTCAAGCCGTTCATTTTTGTCGCTCCTGTTTACTTGGGTAGCCAGAGATTCCATGATGCGCGGGCGAGCAAAAGCATTACAGATTCAACACATCTGTATTATTTCCATACAGATTTGTTGTTCCCGAGACTGAATTGTCGATTTACGCCGCATCTGTACTGGTTTTTCGAATCATCTGCATCGAGGCAGTGCCATGACCCTGTACGTGAACCTTGCCGAACTGCTCGGCACCCGCATCGAACAAGGCTTCTACCGTCCTGGTGATCGCCTGCCGTCGGTGCGCGCCCTGAGCGTGGAACACGGGGTCAGCCTGAGCACGGTGCAGCAGGCCTACCGGATGCTGGAAGACAGCGGACTGGCCACGCCCAAACCCAAGTCCGGGTACTTCGTGCCGGTCGGTCGCGAGTTGCCGGAACTGCCGGCGGTCGGGCGCCCGGCGCAACGGCCGGTGGAGATTTCCCAGTGGGATCAGGTGCTGGAACTGATTCGCGCCGTGCCGCGCAAGGACGTGGTGCAACTCGGTCGCGGCATGCCGGATATCTCGTCACCGACGATGAAACCGCTGCTGCGCGGCCTGGCCCGTATCAGCCGCCGTCAGGACATGCCCGGTCTGCATTACGACAACATCCACGGCACCCTCGAACTGCGCGAACAGATCGCCCGGCTGATGCTCGATTCCGGCTGCCAGTTGAGCGCCAGCGATCTGGTGGTCACCACCGGTTGCCACGAAGCGCTGTCCACCAGCATCCACGCGATCTGCGAGCCCGGCGACATCGTCGCGGTGGATTCACCAAGCTTTCACGGCGCCATGCAGACCCTCAAGGGGCTGGGCATGAAAGCGCTGGAAATCCCCACCGACCCGCTCACCGGCATCAGCCTCGAAGCCTTGGAACTGGCGTTGGAGCAATGGCCGATCAAGGTCATCCAGCTCACGCCCAACTGCAACAACCCGCTTGGCTACATCATGCCGGAGTCGCGTAAACGCGCCCTCCTCACCCTGGCCCAGCGCTTCGACGTGGCGATCATCGAGGACGATGTGTATGGCGAACTGGCCTACACCTATCCACGTCCGCGCACGATCAAATCCTTCGACGAAGATGGCCGTGTCTTACTGTGCAGTTCGTTTTCCAAGACTCTCGCGCCGGGGCTGCGCATCGGCTGGGTCGCGCCCGGTCGCTATCTCGAACGGGTGCTGCACATGAAATACATCAGCACCGGTTCTACAGCCCCACAGCCGCAGATCGCCATCGCCGAATTTCTCAAGGCCGGGCACTTCGAACCACATTTGCGGCGGATGCGCACGCAATACCAGCGCAATCGCGACGTGATGATCGACTGGGTGACCCGTTATTTCCCGGCCGGCACCCGCGCCAGCCGCCCGCAGGGCAGCT
Source organism: Pseudomonas sp. 1 (assembly GCF_056626735.1). Classification (NCBI taxonomy): domain Bacteria; kingdom Pseudomonadati; phylum Pseudomonadota; class Gammaproteobacteria; order Pseudomonadales; family Pseudomonadaceae; genus Pseudomonas; species Pseudomonas sp. 1. The sequence continues at coordinate 139,566 of NZ_JBWXMQ010000009.1, forward strand.
TTATGCTCTGGGTCGAATTGCCGGAAGGTTTCGATACGCTGAAACTGAATCGTGCGCTGCACGACCAGGGCGTACAGATTGCCGTCGGCAGCATCTTTTCCGCCTCCGGCAAGTACCGCAATTGCCTGCGCATGAACTACGCGGCCAAACCGACAGCGCTGATCGAAGAGGCGGTGCGCAAAGTCGGCGCGGCCGCGATCAAGCTGTTGGCCGAGGCCGATTAATCCACCGTAAAGGCGCCCTGACCTTCAAACCGCACCGGATCGACGGGGCGGCTTGAGGCGTCATCCACCCGCGCATCAAGTTCCATCTCCACTTCCAGCAGACTGCCCCGGGCACCGGTGTCCGCCCGCCACGGGACGACGCGGATCCCCGGGCGCAGAACATCGCCTTCGACCGATTGACCGCTGTCCAGCCGCCAATGCACCGCCACACCATCGAGACGCACTGCCACGATACGCAGTTGCAGCGTGCCCGCCGCCCAACGGAAACGCTGCGGATCGGCCGGGGGCGCGACAAATGCCCAGCGCATCAAGCGCACGTCGGGGCACTGCACCCGCAAATGCACGCTGCGCAGGCCGAAGCCCGGCCCCCGGCCATCGAGCGCCGTGCGTTGCAGCAGGTCGGCGCGCGTTGCGCGACCCAGGATGATGCTCGCCGGCGACAGGCTCGACTGACACGTTTCGGCACCTGACGCCGGTTCAACTACCAGGCACAGCAACACGACCAGAAACAGAAGAAATTTCATCAGATGCACTCGTTCAGGACAGTTCGGCCGGGGCGCAGGTGGCATCGACCCGCTCGATCAGTGCGCTGTCTTCAGGGGATTCGGAAAGCGGGAAACGCAACGTGCACCGCGTGTTGTCAGGGAGCTGCACATGCAGGCGCTGACCCGCTTTTGCGTCAGGCAGAAAAATCGTTCCGCCGTCCTGGACCGTTGTCAGGTAGCGGCCCTGTTCATCGTGAACACTCAACCCCTTGGCCAGCCATTGCCGGTCGACGGTCATGGCGTTGAGCAACAGGCGCCGGACCGTGACGAGCGAGAAGTCCAGATGCTGCACCGATCCGCGGGCAGGCTGCACCTGCTTCACCCCGTCGAGCACTTCAACGTTGCGCGACAGGCTGCGCGGGTCGACTTCCAGCCGTGCGGTCGACCAGGCCGGCAGGCTCGCCGCGACTGCGTGGCCCGAGCCATCGGTCCAGACCGGACCTTGAGGCGTGTGCAGTTTCACGCCCGATCGGTCACCGGCCTTGAGAACGCCGAAGGTATCGCGCAGGGGATAGGGCGACAACGTTGCGCCATCGCGATGCAGCGCTACACCACCGCGCAGCCCCACGTCGTAATCGGTCGCGCCGGATCGCTGGCCGACGCCTGCGTCGAGGCTGGTGTAGCGCGGCAGTGCATTGAAGCGCACGCCATAACTGGCCGCAGTCTCATCGCGGTATTCAGCGTTGGCGTTGTAAGCCAGGTTTTCACCCAGTACATCGCTGACGGCCACGCCCCGGCGCAGGCCGGATCGATCATCACGGCGCAAATAACCACGCAACCTTCGCTGGCCTCCGAGCGCCATTCCCAGCGTCAGGTAGGCGGAGTTGCCCAGGCGATCGGGCGCCGCATCGCCGATGGCGCGTTCCAGGTTCAACGACAGGCTGATGCGCTCAGGCCATGTGCGAGACCACGACAGGCCAAGACGCGACTGCGCCGGTTCACCCTGGGTCGAATAGCGTGACCAGGTCGCCCCGAATGCGCCCCATTGATCCGCCGAGCCCGTGACAGAAAAAACCAGGTGATCGCGACCGGGGGATTCGGCGCGGTGAAGGTCTTGATCCCAACCGGTGTCAGACAGCGTGCGAAAGTTCCGGCTCTGGCGCACCGCAACCAGACTCGTCGACAGGCTCTCGGACAGCGTCGCACCGAGCGTCAATTGCGTCTGGCTGCCCCTCACGCCACGGGAGCGTTCATCGGACAACACCTGCTTTACGCCCAGTGCGTAGCCACCGGCCCACTGCCGTTGCAGACCCCAGCCAGCCGACAGGTAGTCGGTTGCCCCCAGTACACCGGCGGTCAGTCGGGTGGCCTGTTGCCAATCCCAATCCTTGCTGATCGCGGTGAAAGAAGGTGTCGGTCGGTCGTCCGAGCCCAACCGTCGCACCGTACCCAGCGCAAAGTTGAACCCGCTCGGCCCGGCCCATTGCGCTTCGTGAAGGCTGGCCGCCGGCACGCGCAAGCGCCGCGCCTGCCCATCCTGTTCGTGGACGGTCACGTCCAGATCAATCCGGTTGCTCAGCAACGGCAGCGCTCGCAGCGTGAACGGCCCACTCGGCACCATGGTGGTGTAGATCATCACGCCGTTCTGCCGGACTTCGATGCGAGCCGGCGAATAGGCAACGCCCTCCACTTGCCCGCGCGCACCGTCCTGCGCCGTTCGCAACTGAGCGAATGCCGCTTCCGGCACGATCTGCACACCGTCGAACGACTCACCGGCAAACAGGGTCGATGCGAGATTCAATTGCCCGATCTGCAGACTGGCCTCGGCGTCCTCCAGGGTTCGCGCACCGTAGGCATACAAGTGCTCGAACCGCGAGTTGCCGGAAGTCGACGTATAGGACTGCCGGCTGCGCAGCACCCAGTCACCGGCATTCAGGCCGACCTCCGAGCCCAGGCTCTGAAACCTGTCGTGCCGGCCGTCTTGCTGGCTGCCGACCAGCAACGCGTCGTAGTTGAAAACGCCGGCCGTACCGCCATGAGCGAAATTGATGGGCGCACGCGCCGGCAACATCAGACTGTCGGTCGGCACCAGCAGATCAATCAGCTCGCGCCCCGGATCCAGTTGCGCGACCGCTTCGGGAAATCCCTCCGTCAGCGTCATGCATTGTTCCGGTTGCAGCCCGGCCATCGAAGCTGGTGGACGCACGCCCGCAGCGTTCATCCACTGGGTGTGCAAACACAATTCGCCGCGCTCGTTGAATGTCATTCGTACACGGCCTCTGGCCTGCCCGTTGACCTCAAGCGCCACGGAATGCTCGCCTTGGGTGAAACGCGGCGCCTCACGAAAGTACGCCGCCAGCGCAGGATCGATGCCGCGGTCTCTCAACACGCGGGCGTCGAACTCCAACGGTTCGGCCGCCAGCGCGTTGCCGTTGGCCGCGATCAGCAACACGCCCCAACGAGCGCAGACCTTCATCAGCGAGTAACCGGCGCGTCGTAATGGTCGACCGCAAAGCCGTAAGTCGTGGCCGGGAAAATCCTGACCGCCATCGTCTGGGTCGAGGTGTGCAGTGGCAGCTCAGCGTGCAGGCGCTCACCGGGCAGGATGTAGGTCTTGGGCAGATTCACCGAACGGGTGCCCGGCAAAGGCAAAATGGTTTTCGCCAGTCGGACCACATAGGGGCTCGGATTGACGACCTGCACACCCGAGGCGTCCATTGACCAGGTCAACCGTTTCCATGGCTCGCGCTCGATCGGCAAACCGGCAGGACGCAGAATCACCGGCAGGTTCTGGCGTACACCGAGAGCAACCCGCGCTCCGGCGGCGTCACTGGTCGGGCTGATCCCCTCGAAGATCACCCGCTTCAGGCGTTCGGTCTTCAACGGTTGCCGGTTTTGCAGAATGAATCGCACTTGCTGAATGCCGCCCGGCTCGACCCGGGCAATGGGCGGGGTGAAGATCAGCAGTACGTCGTCACTGTCCTTGATGTTTTCAACGGTGGTGTGCAGCAATGCGGGATGCGTGTCGGTATTGCGCACATTCATCACCGCTTCACCCATGCCCTCCTCCACCAGCAGCACCGGCGTCTGCGGAACCATTCCGGCGGCATGGGCCAGCGGCATTGAAAACCATGCGGACAGGCACAGCAGTGCCGTCTTCAGAGCAGACTTGAAAGAAATGAGCATCGGGATAATCCGTGAAATCCTGAATGCGATCCGGCAGGCGCCGGATCGCGCTCGCGTATACCCGCCAGTCCCGGTGCCTGAGGGACGCCGGGACGCGGCCGTCAGAGGTAGAACATGTCGAACGTCACGGAGCCGTCCAGCGGGATTTCGTTGGCAATCGGCAGGGCGTTGCTTGGGCCGATGATCGGCAGCAGATGCATCGGGAAACCGTGGTGGCGGGCAGCGACCGGACCGGTCGCGGCGCTGGCGCCCCACGAGTACAACTGCGGCGCATTGCTGACCAGCGTACTGTTCGGCACACGCCATGCCGGGGCCGCCAGCGTCCGGGTCAGCAATGTCTGGGCATTGCCGTCGGTCTCTGGAATACCGTGACGCAAGGCGAAACCACCAATACGCGTACCGCCGATTTCGCCCAGCCCGTAAAACAGCGCCGGATCGCTCTGGCCAGTACCATCACTGATGCCCGGCAGTTTGGTGCCGGCGCGGTTGTCACGCACAGACACTTCCACGGGCGCCGGCGCATCGCAATTGATGTGCAGGGACACATCGCGACCGGGCAACAGGGTCTGGGTGGTCGGATTCAGCGTCGCCGCCGAAATCTTGCGCAGGTCCACCGTGCTGCCACCGGCAAATGCCGGAATGCAGGAGGTCGGGATAATGGTGCCGATGACATTCAGGTCAACGCTTTCTGCCATAGCGATTGTTGGCAGCAGCGCCGCCGCCAGTACTGCAAGACGGTATGTCTTTTTCATAAGCCGTAATCTTCCATTTGATTGACAGTTCAGTCCCTGCAAACCAGGTATGTAATTAAGCGGGATGATGATTGCGGCTTATGAGAGATAAATCTGTAGGAAACGGGAGCGCTCAAATAGTGAAATCACGACTGGTTGAATAGGCAATTTGTACTCAGTGGCGAAATCCTACATTTCTGTGGCGAGATGCTTCGTACCGCCATGCCTCCCGAGTCCGGGTTTCAGTACGCGTTAAAGCGCACATCGATCTCGAACCGGGTCAGATCGGCAACCCGGGTCTGCGCTGACCCGACCCGCCCTTCAAGTTCCACTTCAACGTCCATGCGCTGACCTTCCAGTGCAACCCCCGCCCGCGCTGGAATCAGGCTTTGCCCGGCGGGCCAGACGGCCACTCCGGAGGCGACACCCGGTTCAAAGCCAAGCCACTGCACGGCTTTGCCATCCACCCGAACAGCCAGCACATGGACCCTCAACGTCCCTGCGCCAAATCGATAGTCCACGGCATCCGCTGCCGGCGCCGCCAGATCGAGTCGCAGCGCAGCTGGCCGTTCACATTGAACGGTGATCTGCACCCGCCGGCGCCCGAAACTCAACAGGTCATTTTCCAGGGGCTGTTGCAGCAACTGGCCGCGCGTCATCGCACCAAAATCGATGGAAGGCTGCCCCAGCCTGACTGCACAGCCCGACTGCGCCTGTGCCGGCTCGGCGGTGAACACGGTACTCAGCAACGCCAGACCTATCGTGGCGCTATTCAAACGATGCATGGTGACTGACTCCTTAAACCGCGTGGCAGGTGGCATGCGCTGTTTCGTACAGTGCTTGCGTATCGGGTTGTTCGCCGAGGCTGTAGGCCAACCGGCAGCGACTGCCATCGGGCAGCACCACGTGCAAAATCGTGTCTGGCCGGGCATCGGGCAGAAAGATCGTGCCGGCCTCCAGTACGTTGGTGATGTACTGCCCCTGCGCGTCGAAAACAGCTCCGCCCTTGCGCAAAAGAACGTTATCGGCGGTGCGCGCCTGCAACAGCAGACGACGTGCGGTGACCATGTCGAACGCCAGATACGCCACCGCGCCACGTCCGGCTTCGACTTCCTGAAAAGCGTTGTGCACATCGATGTTGCGCCCCAGGCTGGCCGTGTCGAGCTCGACGCGGCCTCTGCTGTATGCCGGCAGACTGGCCGCCACGGCGTGCCCGGAATAGTCGGTCCAGACCGGGCCGCGCGGGGTGTTCAACTTGACGCCCGCGCTGTCACCGGCCTTGAGCAAGGCGAAGGTTTCGCGCAGCGGATAAGGCGACAAAGTCACGCCGTCACTGTGTACCAGCGCACCGCCGCGAAGGCCGATGTCATAGTTCCGGTTGCCGGCGCCGCTGCGGGAATAGCCCATGTCCATCTGACTGTAACGGGGCAAAAGGTTGACCCGCCCGTTGAACCCGGCGCTGCCGTCATCCGGTCGCTCGGCTCCGATGCTGTAGGCCAGGGTGTCGCTGAGTTGTTCATTGAAGCGCAGACCGCTACGCGTACCGCTCACGTCGTCGTTGCGCACATAACCGTTCAACGTCTGGCGCCCGCCCAACGGCAGACTGACACTCAGATAGGCCGCGGTGCCACGAGCATCGTTGGAGGCCCCGGCGACATCCCGTTCAACCGTGAATGTCACATTGGTCCGCCGAATGCTCTGCGACCAGGCCAGGGCGACTCTGGAAGTGGCCGTCCCGTCGAACATGGAAAACCGCGAGTAACTGGTGGAAAAGCCTCCGTACAGCGGACTGCTGGTGCTGAGGTTTGCCGTCAGTTGATTGCCTACTCGCTGGAACGGTCGCTCATTGCGCGAATCCCAAGTGGTGTCCGACAGCGTGCGGAAACCCCGGGTTTGTCGGGTCAGCGCAACACTTGTCGACAACCTTTCACTCAACCGACCGCTGGCGGTCCACTGCAATTGCGTGCCGGACACAGCCTGATCCTGTGCCCGGGAAATCACCTGCCGGCCACCGAGTACCCAGCGATCGCCGACGCCGCCCTGCAATGCCCAGCCCAGCGACTCATAACCCGTACCGAACATGGCGCCGGCCGTGATCTGCCCGCGCGCCCCCCACAGCCAGTCCTTGCTGGCTGCGACGAAGGACGGCGCATCACGCTCGTCACCGGCATAGCGCCGCACCTGCCCGGCGGCCAGCGCATAACCTGCCGCCCTGCCCGTCATTGCTGACCGTCCTCTTCATGCACCGTCACTTCCAGATCCACGCTCTGGCTGAGCAACGGCAATCCCACCAACGTGAACGGCCCACCGGGCACCACGGTGGTGTAGACCAGCGCACCGTTCTGGGTCACTTCGATCCGCGCGGCGGAATAGGCGATGCCTTCAACCCGCGCACCGGCGCTGTCATCGTCCAGCGCCATCAGGGCCAATTCCGGTTGCACCTGCAACCCGTTGAACGCCTCACCGGAAAACAGCGGCGAGACCATGTTCAACTGACCCAGTTGCAGGTTGGCCCGGTAGCGTTCCGAGGTGTGCGAGGCGTAGGCATACAAATGCTCAAGACGATCCTGCCCGTCGAACTCGCTGTACACCTGGCGGCTGCGAAACGACCAGTCCGCCGTATTCAGGCCCAGCTCGGCATTCAGATTGCGAAATTGCGAAGACTGACCGGCAAAACGACTGTCCAGCAGCAAGGCGTCGTAGTTGAACAGGCCTGCCGTGCCACCGTTGAGGAAACTGCGACCGGCCGGGCGATCAGGCACCAGCGCATCGGTGGGCAACAGCAATGCGATGTGCTCCTGCGTCGGATCGACCTGCACCACCGCGTCCGGAAAATACCGGGCGAACAGCTCGCATCCTGATCCGCCCGCCGGTTCGAGGCGATGCGCCAACCGGATGCCGCCCCGCTCCAGAAGGGACGGCGTGAAACACAACTCGCCTTCGGCATCGAACGCCACCTGCACCCGCCCCTTCGCAACCCCATTGACCGACAGCGCGACGGCCTGCACGCCCTCGCGAAAACGCGGTGCCTGGCTGAAATATTCGGCCAGACGCGGATCCAGCCCACGGGACTTGAGCACGTCCTGGTTGAACTGCACGGGCAGACCCTCGGCGCTTCTGGCGACACCGGCGGTACCGAGAGCGATGATCAACGCCGCACCGGCCAGACAACTTCGATGCATTAATCCGTCACCAAAGGAGCATCGAAGTGCGCAATGGCGAAACCGTAGGTGGTCACTGGAAACAGCCGCACCTGAAGTGGCGCATGACTCGGATCAGGCGTTCCGCTCAAGGTCAGTTGCTCGCCGGGCAGCACATAGGTGCGACCCAGATCCATCTCCTTCCGGCCCGGCAGCAGCGTCACCGAATGGCCCAGCCGCACCACGTAAGGGCTGGGATTGCGCACCTGGATGTCTGCGCCTTGTCGCGACCACACCAGATGCTTCCAGGGCTCGCGGTCGACCGGCAGATTCGCCGGACGCAGAATCACCGGAATGTTCTGCCGCACGCTCAGACTCACTTGCGCCTTGCCCGTCGAGTCCTGCGGCGCGATGCCCTCGAAGATCACGCGCTTCAGACGCTCAGTCTTCAAGGGTTGTGCGCTGCGCAGAATGAAACGCACACGCTGCGTCGCACCAGCCTCGACCCGTGCGACCGGCGGGGTCAGCAACAGCAATGACTCGGTGTCTTGCGGCACGTCTTCGACAGACGTGTGCAGCAGCGCGGGATGCGACTCGCTGTTGAACACATTGATGCCGGCCTCACCCACACCTTCGTCGAGCACAACGACAGGCGTCTCGGGAACCATTCCCGCCGCCCGGATCGAGCCGGGCACCCACAAGGAAACCAGCAGCACACTGGCGATGGCTTTTCGCAAAAAGGCGTTCATGACGTTGTCCACGGGCGAGCGCGCAGCCGGCATCCATGCCGGGCCACAGGCCAGCCGATTACATTGATTGGAACGGACAGGCCCGGAAGCGACCGGTGCCTGTCGATTAGTTGCGCGTTGCGCGCGGTGTCAGAGGTAGAGCAGCTCGAACGTTGCCGAGCCATTGAGCGCGATGTCAGAAGTGATCGGCAGGTTCACCGACGGGCCGATGACCGGCACCAGCGTCATGGGAAAAGTGTGCACGACGCCCGGCGTCGGGCCTGCAGACAGGGACGCGCCCCACGAATAACGAAGATTGCCGCCCTCGGCATTCTTTCCCACCAGCGTTGCGGTATCCGGAGAGTCCCAGTTGGTCATGCCCCCTTGCTTGTACATGATCATCGACGGCTTGCCATCGACTGTGGGGGTACCGTATCGCAGGCCGTAACCACCGATCTTGGTGCCTGCCACCTCGCCGATTCCGTAGATGTACAACGCCCAATCGGTGCCATCGATGACGATACCTTGCAGTTGGGTATGGGCCTGATTGTCATGCACCTTGATGGCCATGGGCGCGGAGGCCGAGCAACTTACATTCAGCGTGACATTGTGGTTGGTCAGTTCGGTCTGACTGTCGCGGTTCAGTGCCGCGGCGGAAATATTCCCCAGATCCACCGTGTTACCGCCGGTGAAGGCCGGCGTACACGTGGTCGGGATGATTTTGCCGGTAATGGTCAGGTCTGCACCGGCGGCCATGGCCAGTGCCGGACTCAGGGCACTGGCGACAGCGATTGCACGAAAGGTCTTGCGCATGAAAATTCTCACTCCATAAGAATCGAAAGATGACGGCCAGCTGCGCTTCTTCTGCTGAAAAACAGGAAATTTCCTGCCTCAGAATCAGCGCCGCCATTATTCAGATTGCTTCCTGACAGCGATGTAAGGCGAGGGAGTAATGCGCGCTGGAAAAATCGCTGTGGGGTGTAGCTGATGTGAGCCGGAAAAATCCTCAAATTGTTTAAGAAAAGGCGTCCTGCCGACAGTCATAAGCTACAAGCCGCTCTGTTTCAGGGATCGGATTAACTGCCCTCTCGAACAGGCAACAGGCGGCGTGCACCGTGCCATACTCCAGACCTCGCCCACACCCGGAACCATCCGACTTGAGCTCCAGACACTTCCTGCCGCTTGTACTGCTGCCCGCCCTGGTTCTCGCCGGGTGCGCCTCACTGGATGTCCCGCGCGAACCGAGCCAGGCATTGCCCGCCTCCGACTCCGCGTTCGGCCGTTCGATCCAGGCTCAGGCTGCGCCCTACAAGGGCCAGTCCGGCTTTCGCCTGCTGTCCAACAGCACCGAAGCGTTCACCGCCCGCGCCGAGCTGATCCGCAACGCTCAACGCAGCCTCGACTTGCAGTACTACATCGTCCATGACGGCATCAGCACCCGCATGCTGGTGGAAGAAGTGCTGAAGGCTGCCGACCGTGGCGTGCGGGTGCGAATCCTGCTGGACGACACCACCAGCGACGGCCTCGACCTGATCATTGCGACTCTGGCAGCGCATCCGCAGATCCAGATCCGCCTGTTCAATCCGCTGCACCTGGGGCGCAGCACCGGCGTGACCCGGGCGGCGGGACGCCTGTTCAACCTGTCGCTGCAACACCGGCGGATGCACAACAAGTTGTGGCTGGCGGACAACAGCGCGGCCATCGTCGGCGGGCGCAATCTGGGCGACGAATACTTCGATGCCGAGCCCAACCTGAACTTCACCGATATCGACATGCTCAGTGTCGGGCCGGTCGCCGAGCAGCTCGGGCACAGTTTCGACCAGTACTGGAACAGCGCCCTGAGCAAGCCGATCGACGAGTTCCTTTCCAGCAAACCATCAGCCAAAGACCTGCAGAACACCCGCACGCGCCTGGAAGAATCCCTGGAAGAAACCCGCAAACAGAATCATGCGCTGTATCAGCAGTTGATGACCTACCGCACCGACCCGCGGATGGATATCTGGCGCAAAGAGCTGATCTGGGCCTGGAACCAGGCGCTGTGGGACGCGCCGAGCAAGGTGCTGGCCAAGGATGAACCCGATCCGCAATTGCTGCTGACGACCCAACTGGCACCGGAGCTGACGGGTGTCAGCAAAGAACTGATGATGATTTCCGCCTATTTCGTGCCGGGGCAGCCAGGGCTGGTTTACCTGACCGGCCGCGCCGATGCCGGCGTAGCGGTGAGCCTCTTGACCAACTCGCTGGAAGCCACCGACGTGCCGGCGGTGCACGGCGGTTATGCGCCCTATCGCAAGGCGCTGCTGGAACATGGCGTGAAGCTCTTTGAGCTGCGGCGCCAGCCTGGGGATAACTACGGCAGCGGCCCGCACCTGTTTTACAGCAAGTCCTATCGCGGCTCGGATTCGAGTCTGCACAGCAAGGCGATGATCTTCGACGGCAAAAAATCGTTCATCGGCTCGTTCAATTTCGACCCGCGCTCGGTACTGTGGAATACAGAGGTCGGTGTGCTGGTGGACAGCCCCGAACTGGCGGCTCACGTGCGCGAGCTGGCCTTGCAGGGCATGGCGCCAGCACTGAGTTACGAAGCCAAACTGCAGGACGGAAAAGTGGTGTGGGTCACCGAGGACAACGGCCAGATGCACACGCTGACCAAGGAACCGGGCAGTTGGTGGCGACGCTTCAATGCGTGGTTCAGCACCACCGTGGGACTGGAGCGGATGCTGTAGCAGCCCGCTCCAACCGGCACATCAAGCGGGCTCCGGCACCTTGCCGAACGCCCCTTGCCGCGACAACAGAATCACCAGCCCGAACGCCCCGGCCGCCATCAGCCAGGGCAACGCGTGACCGCTGATCCACTGGCTGCCCGCGCCCGCCATCAACGGCCCGATCAGGCAACCGACGCCCCACAGCTGCGCGACATGCGCATTGGCGCGCACCAGCGCATCGTCGCGGTAGCGCTCGCCGATCAGGATCAGCGACAGGGTGAACAAGCCACCGGCACTGGCGCCGAACAGCACCCACAGCGGCCAGATCAGCAAAGTGTCGAGCAGCATCGGGATCGCCAGACTCGACAGCATCAGCACCACGGCGCAGCCGGTGAACAAAGTCCGGCGCGACAGGTAGTCGGCCAACGCACCGATGGGCAATTGCAGGAGCGCATCGCCCACCACCACGGTGCTGACCATCGCCAGCGCAATCTCTGCGGTGAAACCCTGTTGCAGGCAATACACCGGCAACAGCGTCAGGATCATCGCTTCGAACGCGGCGAACAGCGACACCGCCCAGGCGATCGCCGGCAGTTCACGAGCGAAACCCCACAGATCGCCGAAGGTCACGCTGCTGGCCTCGCTGCTTGGCGCGCCGCTGCGGCCCAGCAGCAGAAACGGCGAAGCGATCAGCAGACCGACACCCACCCAGAAACCGTAATCGTGATCGGTGCCGAGTGCGCCCAACAGCAACGGACCGGACAGTTGGCTCAACGCGTAACTGCTGCCATACAGCGCGACCAATCGCCCGCGCCAGTGCTCGACCACCAGTTGATTGATCCAGCTCTCGCCGAGAATAAACACGATGGTCAGGGCCACGCCGATCATCAGCCGCAGCACCAGCCAGATCGGGTAGCTCGGCAGCAACGCCAGCAGGCCGATGGACAGCGCCCCGGCCCACAGGCACAGGCGCATCAGGTTCGCCGTACCGAAGCGTGCCGCCAGATGACTGGAGACCTTCGCCCCCAGCAACACACCGATGGCCGGCATCGCCGCCATCACACCGATGGCGAACGAGCCGTAGCCCCAACCCTCCAGACGCAACGACACCAGCGGCATGCTGACGCCGAGGGCCAGGCCAACACTCAAGACAGACGCCAACACGGCGAAATACGTCGCCCAACGCATGGTCCACGCTCCTGTGGATAATTTTTATGTGCACCACAAAACACTGTGGGAGCGAGCTTGCTCGCGATAACGGTTTCACATTCAGCAAATGTGCTGACTGATACACCGCTTTCGCGAGCAAGCTCACTCCCACAGGGATCTTTGTATCGTTCGGGGCCCGCCTGAGCAGGCTCCGTCAACGGTTTACAGCTTGATCCAGGTTGCCTTCAGCTCGGTGTATTTGTCGAACGCGTGCAGCGACTTGTCGCGACCGTTGCCCGACTGCTTGAAGCCGCCGAACGGTGCGGTCATGTCGCCGCCATCGTACTGGTTGACCCACACGCTACCGGCACGCAGGGCCTTGGCGGTCAGGTGCGCCTTGGAAATGTCCTGAGTCCAGACCGCTGCCGCCAAACCGTAAGGCGTGTCGTTGGCGATGTTGATCGCTTCCTCGGCGGTATCGAAGGCAATGACCGACAGCACCGGGCCGAAGATCTCTTCCTGGGCAATCTTCATCGCGTTGCTCACGCCGTCGAAGATCGTCGGCTCGACGTAGGTGCCACCGGTTTCCTGAAGGATGCGCTTGCCGCCGGCCACCAGTTTGGCGCCGTCGGTGTGTCCCGACTCGATGTAGGACAGCACGGTGTTCATCTGCTGGGTGTCAACCAGCGCACCCACGTTGGTGGCCGGATCCAGCGGGTTGCCCGGTTTCCAGGCTTTCAGCGCCTCGATCACCATCGGCAGGAATTTGTCCTTGATCGAACGCTCGACCAGCAGACGGGAACCTGCGGTGCAGACCTCGCCCTGGTTGAAGGCGATGGCACTGGCGGCGGATTCGGCGGCGGCTTGCAGGTCCGGCGCATCGGCGAACACGATGTTCGGACTCTTGCCGCCGGCTTCCAGCCACACGCGTTTCATGTTCGATTCGCCGGAATAGATCATCAGTTGCTTGGCGATCTTGGTCGAACCGGTGAACACCAGGGTGTCGACATCGTTATGCAGCGCGAGCGCCTTGCCGACGGTGTGTCCGTAGCCCGGCAGAACGTTCAGCACGCCTTTCGGAATACCGGCTTCAACGGCCAGTTCGGCGATGCGGATGGCGGTCAGCGGGGATTTTTCCGACGGCTTGAGGATCACCGAGTTACCGGTCGACAGGGCCGGGCCGAGTTTCCAGCAGGCCATCATCAGCGGGAAGTTCCACGGCACGATGGCACCGACTACGCCCACAGGCTCGCGGGTTACCAGACCCAGTTGGTCGTGTGGGGTGGCGGCGACTTCGTCGTAGATCTTGTCGATCGCTTCACCGCTCCAGCTCAGGGCTTGGGCGGCACCCGGTACGTCGATGTACAGCGAATCGCTGATCGGCTTGCCCATGTCGAGGGTTTCGAGCAGGGCCAGTTCTTCGGCGTGCTGCTTGAGCAGGCCGGCGAAACGGATCATGGCGGCTTTGCGTTTGGTCGGCGCCAGGCGCGACCAGACGCCGGAATTGAAAGTGGCGCGGGCGTTTTCCACGGCGCGCTGGGCGTCGGCGGCGTCACAGCTGGCAATCTTGCCCAGCAGACGGCCATCGACCGGGCTGATGCACTCGAAGGTCTCGCCGGAGACGGCATCGGTGTACTCGCCATTGAGGTAGGCGCGGCCTTCGATCTTCAGGTCGCGGGCGCGTTGTTCCCAGTCGGCACGAGTCAGGGTGGTCATTCGAGTGTCCTCCTCTTGTTCAATACGAGCGCCGCGATCGTCGCGGTCGTCCTCAGGAATACTGCCCGGCCAGCCTGCTTTTCGGCCCAAGGCACCCGCCACCCTAAACCAGCGGCCGGGGTTGTTTCAATATATTTGACATAAGGCAGTTATACAGCCTTGCGGTGTTCAATTTAATCAACATAGACTTTGACCCTTTCACGCCACCGCGCCGTCATCACGGGAGAAAACAACAATGAACATCCAGAACGTCGTCGACATCAGCCTGACCATGGACCAGGCCGAACGCTACCGCCCGGACCCGGCCAAAGTGCTCAAGGGTGATCCCGAGCAGGCGGTGTTCAATCAGTACGACAGCCCCTGCGGGCAAATGGGCGTTGGCGTGTGGGAAGGTGCGGTGGGTCAGTGGACGGTGAACTACACCGAGCACGAATACTGCGAAATCCTGCAAGGCGTTTCGGTGCTGCGTGACGGCGAAGGCAATGCCAAGACTCTGCGTGTCGGCGACCGCTTCGTGATTCCGGCCGGTTTCCGTGGCACCTGGGAAGTGCTGGAGGCGTGCCGCAAGATTTATGTGATTTTTGAAGACAAAAAATAAATACATATCGCACGGAGTGCCGGAGAAGAGTGAAAAATCCTGACGTCCACAAAGGACATTCAATCATAAGGATATGAAAACATGACTCAGGAAAACGCATTTCAACTGATCAGCCATCTGATCGGTACTCCATTTGTACCGGCCGTCAGGGCCTACATCAAGGAGCTCACCGGCTACTCCGTCAAAGATCCAGACGAACAGGAACAGGAACAGGAACAGGAAGATCTTGAAAACGTCGAGACCCTGATCGTCGACCTCAACCCCATGCGTGGAATTATCTGGTTCAATCTGAACCGAAAATGATCCGACGGATTTGAAACTCCCCCTCTCAAGAAGGCCTGCACCGAAAGGTGCAGGCCTTTTTTGTGGATCAGGATCACGGCAGCGACGACTTTTCGGCAACAAAAAAGGCCCGTATCGTGAGATACGGGCCTTTTTCGTAAGTCGGGAAAAATCAATTACTTGATTTTGCCTTCCTTGTAGATCACGTGCTTGCGAACAACCGGATCATATTTCTTGATCTCGATTTTGTCCGGGGTAGTACGCTTGTTCTTGTCGGTAGTGTAGAAGTGACCAGTACCGGCGCTCGAGATCAAACGAATCAATTCACGCATGATTAGCTCCCTTAAACCTTGCCGTCGCGACGCAGCTCGGCCAGCACAACGCTGATGCCACGCTTGTCGATGATACGCATGCCTTTGGCGGAAACGCGCAGGCGTACGAAACGTTTCTCTTCTTCAACCCAGAAGCGGTGATGCTGCAGGTTCGGCAGGAAACGACGACGGGTTTTGTTGTTTGCGTGGGAAATGTTATTCCCGGTTACCGGACCCTTACCGGTAACTTGACATACTCTAGACATGCCTCAGCCCTCTAAAACCACATGCCCAACCCGGCATGGGTTGGCCGCTTAATCTCTAGTCATTGTGGCGCCAGGCGCCGCGATTCTTTAGAGGTCTTACCGGCTACACCTACAAGCGAAGGAACCGGGCCCCTAGAAAAGAGCGCTGCTTTATACCAGAAAGACCACGGAGCAACAACTTTCCGTGTGCAAAGAATGGTCAAAAAGCCGCTTTTTCTGCCTGCAGGCGCCTTGGATAAAGGCTGCCGGCAATTTTTACCATTCGTCGAAGAAAATCGATCATACCCGCTGTCGAGACTTTTCCTGCCGTCTCTTCCGACAAATCCTCAGCCGCGAAGCCGCGAAAATGCAAAAAGGGGATAGTCATTTGCAATCGCGACCACTAGGGTAGGCCTTTTCCAGACTGCACTTGCAGATGGGCCTTCGATCTGTAAAGGAAGCCGACCATGCGCCTCGCTGCCCTCCCCCTGCTCTTCGCCCCGCTGTTACTGAGTCCACTGGCCCAGGCCGCCGCCCTGAGCGTCTGCACCGAGGCCAGTCCCGAAGGGTTCGACGTGGTGCAGTACAACTCGCTGACCACCACCAACGCCTCGGCCGATGTGCTGATGAATCGCCTGGTGGACTTCGACACCGCCAGCGGCAAGGTCGTCCCGAGCCTGGCCGACAGCTGGGAAGTCAGCACCGATGGCCTGACTTATGTCTTCAAGCTGCACCCGCAGGTGAAGTTCCACAGCACCGAGTACTTCAAGCCGACTCGCGAACTGACCGCCGAAGACGTCAAGTTCAGCTTCGACCGCATGCTCGACCCGGCCAACCCGTGGCACAAAGTCGCCCAGAGCGGTTTCCCTCATGCCCAGTCAATGCAACTGCCAACGCTGATCAAAAAGATCGACGCACTGGATCCGCTGACCGTGCGCTTCACCCTCGATCACCCGGACTCGACGTTCCTCGCGACCCTGAGCATGGGTTTCGCCTCCATTTATTCTGCTGAATATGCCGACAAGCTGCTGAAGGCTGGCGCAACCGACAAGTTGAACAGCCAACCGATCGGCACCGGCCCGTTCGTGTTCAACCGGTTCCAGAAAGACGCTTCGATCCGCTACAAGGCCAACCCGGACTACTTCCGCGGCAAACCGGCAGTGGATCCGCTGATCTTCGCCATTACCCCGGACGCCAACGTGCGCCTGCAAAAGTTGCGGCGTAATGAGTGCCAGATTGCCCTGTCACCCAAGCCATTGGACGTACAGGCCGCAAAAGAAGAACCGACGCTGAAAGTCGAAAAGACTGACGCGTTCATGACCGCATTCGTCGGCATCAACAGTCAGCATCCGCCGCTGGACAAGCCGGAAGTGCGCCAGGCGATCAACCTCGCTTTCGACAAGGCCAACTACCTTAAAGCCGTGTTCGAGGACACCGCCGAAGCCGCCAACGGCCCATATCCGCCGAACACCTGGAGCTACGCGAAGAACCTGCCGGGTTACCCGCACGACGTGGACAAGGCCAAGGCATTGCTGGCCAAGGCCGGACTGAAGGACGGTTTCCAGACCACCATCTGGACGCGCCCGTCCGGCAGCCTGCTCAACCCGAACCCGAGCCTCGGCGCACAACTGCTGCAATCGGATCTGGCGGAAATCGGCATTCAGGCAGAAATCCGCGTGATCGAATGGGGCGAGCTGATCCGTCGTGCCAAGGCTGGCGAGCATGACCTGCTGTTCATGGGCTGGGCCGGTGACAACGGTGATCCGGACAACTTCCTCACCCCGCAGTTTTCCTGCGCGGCGGTGAAGTCCGGCACCAACTTCGCCCGCTACTGCAATGCCGACCTGGACAAACTGATCAGCGCCGGCAAGACCACCAGCGAACAAGGTGTGCGCACCAAGCTGTATGAGCAGGCGCAGGCGCAGATCCAGCAGCAGGCGCTGTGGCTGCCGCTGGCGCATCCGACGGCGTATGCGCTGACGCGCAAGGATGTGCAGGGTTATTCGGTGAGCCCGTTCGGTCGGCAGGATTACTCCAAGGTCACCCTCAAGTAATCCGCCCCGGCTTGCAGCGACTGCAGTCGCTGCAAGCTACATCCAGCCACACTCCGCCATCGACAGTGGTTCCCCGTCACCAACGATGAAGTGATCGAGCACCCGCACGTCGATCAGCTCCAAAGCCTTCTGCAAGCGTTTGGTCAATAATCGATCAGCCTGGCTGGGATCGGTGTTACCTGACGGATGGTTATGGCACAGGATCAGGGCCGCCGCGTTATTGGCCAACGAGCGCTTCACCACTTCGCGGGGATGCACCGCCGTATTGTCGATCGAGCCGCGAAACAGCGTCTCGAAGGTCAGCACTTGATGTTTGGAGTCGAGAAACAGGCAACCGAACACTTCGTGCGGCTCGTGGCGCAGCATCGCCTTGAGGTAATCGCGGACCACCTGTGGATTCTCCAGCGCCGTTTTCTGCCGCATGCGCTCGGCCAGATGTCGCCGCCCCATCTCCAGCACAGCCTGCAGTTGGGCAAACTTCGCCGGCCCCAGGCCCAATTGCTCGCTGAACGCCCCGAGATCAGCCTCCAGCAACGCCCGCAGGCTGCCGAACTGATTCAACAAGTGTCGCGCCAGATCCACCGCGCTTTTACCGGATACGCCGGTTCGGAGAAAAATCGCCAGCAATTCGGCATCGGAAAGACTTCCCGAGCCCTGTTCCAACAGCTTCTCCCGCGGCCTTTCCGCCGCCGGCCAATCGCGAATACTCATACACGTTCCTTGTCTGTGGGCGCCGCTGTTCCATAGCGGTCGCTGTGATATCGTAGCCCATCTTTTTTGCGGGCGAATTCACCCTGGGGAGGGGGTTTCGCCACGCATGTCACCAACGAAATGAAAGGCAGACCTATGCAGCGGCTGTATCGGAAACGCATCGTTCTGGGCGTCGGCGGCGGCATTGCTGCCTACAAGAGCGCCGACCTTGTGCGCCGCCTGATCGATCAGGGCGCCGAAGTGCGCGTGGTCATGACCCGTGGCGGCAGCGAATTCATCACCCCGCTGACCATGCAGGCCCTGTCCGGCCACCCGGTTCACCTGGATCTGCTCGACCCGGCCGCCGAAGCGGCGATGGGCCACATCGAACTGGCCAAGTGGGCCGATCTGGTGCTGATCGCCCCGGCCACCGCCGACCTGCTGGCCCGTCTGGCTCAAGGCATTGCCAATGATTTGCTGACCACGCTGGTGCTGGCCACCGACGCCGTTGTCGCGGTCGCTCCAGCGATGAACCAGGCCATGTGGCGCGACCCGGCGACCCAGGCCAACCTGCAACTCCTTGAAAGCCGTGGCCTGAAGACCTTCGGCCCGGCCTCCGGCAGCCAGGCCTGCGGCGACGTCGGCATGGGCCGCATGATGGAAGCCACCGATCTGGCCCAGCTCGCGGCGGACTGCTTCCAGCGTCAGGCACTGACCGGCAAGCATGTGGTCATCACCGCCGGCCCGACCCAGGAAAACATCGACCCGGTGCGCTACATCACCAACCACAGCTCCGGCAAAATGGGCTTCGCCCTGGCGGAAGCGGCGGTGGAAGCCGGCGCCCGCGTCACGCTGATCAGCGGCCCGGTGCACCTGCCGACGCCGGATCGCGTCACCCGTATCGACGTGGTCAGCGCCCGCGACATGCTCGCCGCGTGCGAAGCCGCGATCCCTTGCGACATCTTTATCGCCTCGGCGGCGGTCGCGGACTACCGTCCGGAAGTCGTCGCCCCACAAAAATTGAAAAAAGATCCTACGAGCGGTGACGGCTTCGTCCTGCAAATGGTGCGCAACCCGGACATCCTGGCCACCATCGCGACCCGTTCCGACCGTCCGTTCAGTGTCGGCTTCGCCGCCGAGACCGAACACCTGCTCGACTACGCTGCACGCAAGCTGAAGGACAAGAATCTCGACCTGATCGTCGCCAACGACGTCGCCAACCCGAGCATCGGTTTCAACAGCGAAGAAAACGCCTGCAGCGTCATCGACCGTGGGCTGCACGCCACGGTTTTCGCCCAGACCAGCAAGAGCAAGATCGCTCGCCAGCTCGTCACCTTTATCGCCGAACGTCTGAACCAGGTTTAATTTACATGCACGCTTTGCAAGCCAAGATCCTCGACCCACGCATCGGTACCGAATTCCCGCTGCCGCAATACGCCACACCGGGCTCCGCCGGCCTCGACCTGCGCGCCATGCTGCAAGAGGACATCGTGATCAAACCGGGTGAAACCGTGCTGATCCCTACCGGGCTGTCGGTGTACATCGGTGACCCGAACCTCGCCGCGTTGATCCTGCCACGCTCGGGCATGGGCCATAAGCACGGCATCGTGCTGGGCAATCTGGTCGGCCTGATCGACTCCGACTACCAGGGTCCGCTGATGGTGTCCTGCTGGAACCGTGGCCAGACCGAATTCACCATGCCGGTCGGCGAGCGTCTGGCGCAGCTGGTGCTGGTGCCGGTGGTGCAGGCGCACTTCGAAATGGTCGAAGAGTTCGTCGAAACCGAGCGTGGCGCTGGCGGTTTCGGCCATTCCGGCACCAAGTGATCGATTAGAAATCCATCGTGGCGAGTGCGTGTTGCTTGCCACGAAATTCAAAATGTCATCTGCAAGGTTTAGCGCCGAAAATCAAGGTATTGGCAGGCCAAAGCCACGCCGTACAAGGCGTCATGGCCCTTTCACACCACGAACTCTCTGTGAAAACCGCCGTCATACCCTTCAGTTTGAGCTTGCCGTCGAATGAATCGCCGGCGTGTCCAGCCACTTTCGAGATGGAGCATTTTCGCAGATGAGCACCCCCGCCCAAGTCGCCCCGAAGCTTCCCGACAGCATCTTCCGCGCCTACGACATTCGCGGCACCGTGCCGGAATTCCTCAATGCCGAAACCGCCTACTGGATCGGCCGCGCCATTGGCTCCCAAAGCCTGGCCCAGGGCGAACCGAACGTATCCGTTGGCCGTGACGGCCGTCTGTCCGGCCCCGAACTGGTGGCAGAACTGATTCGCGGTATCGCCGAAAGCGGTTGCCACGTCAGCGACGTCGGCCTGGTGCCGACCCCGGCGCTGTACTACGCCGCCAACGTGCTGGCCGGCAAATCCGGCGTGATGCTCACCGGCAGCCACAACCCGTCGAACTACAACGGCTTCAAGATCGTGATCGCCGGCGACACCCTCGCCAATGAGCAGATCCAGGCCCTGCACGAGCGTCTCAAGACCGGCAACCTGAGCAGCGGCACGGGCAGCGTGACCCAGGTCGAAATTCTCGACCGCTACACCACCGAAATCGTCCAGGACATCAAACTGGCCCGGCGCCTGAAAGTCGTGGTCGACTGCGGCAACGGCGCGGCCGGCGTGATCGCCCCGCAACTGATCGAAGCGCTGAACTGCGAAGTCATCCCGCTGTTCTGCGAAGTCGACGGCAACTTCCCGAACCACCACCCGGACCCGGGCAAGCCTGAGAACCTCGTCGACCTGATTGCCAAGGTCAAGGAAACCAAGGCTGACATCGGCCTGGCCTTCGACGGCGACGGCGACCGCGTCGGCGTGGTGACCAACACCGGCACCATTGTGTTCCCGGATCGCCTGCTGATGCTGTTTGCCCGTGACGTAGTGGCGCGCAACCAGGACGCGGAAATCATCTTCGACGTCAAATGCACCCGCCGTCTGATCCCGCTGATCAAGGAATATGGCGGCCGGCCGCTAATGTGGAAGACCGGTCACTCGTTGATCAAAAAGAAAATGAAACAATCCGGCGCGCTGCTGGCCGGCGAAATGAGCGGGCACATTTTCTTCAAGGAGCGCTGGTTCGGTTTCGATGACGGCATTTACAGTGCCGCACGGCTGCTGGAAATCCTCAGCAAGGAAAAATCTTCGGCCGAGGAGCTGTTCGCGACCTTCCCGAACGATATTTCCACGCCGGAAATCAATATCCATGTGACCGAAGAGAGCAAATTCAGCATCATTGATGCACTGCACGATGCGCAGTGGGGCCCAGGCGCCGACCTGACCACCATTGACGGCGTGCGGGTCGACTACGCCAAAGGCTGGGGCCTGGTGCGCGCGTCCAACACCACACCGGTGCTGGTGCTGCGCTTCGAGGCCGATGACGAGGCGGAACTGCAGCGCATCAAGGCTGTGTTCCATGCCCAACTGAAACGCGTTGCACCTGATCTCCAACTACCGTTCTGATTGCTGATTCACCCGGAGCCCTGAATGACCCTCGAACGCGATGCCGCCGCCAACACTGCCAAGGTCCTGTCCGAAGCGCTGCCTTACATCCGCCGATACGTCGGCAAGACCCTGGTGATCAAATACGGCGGCAACGCGATGGAAAGCGAGGAGCTGAAAACCGGCTTCGCCCGCGACATCGTGCTGATGAAGGCCGTGGGCATCAACCCGGTCGTGGTTCACGGCGGCGGCCCGCAGATCGGTGATCTGCTCAAGCGCCTGTCGATCGAAAGCCATTTCGTCGACGGCATGCGTGTCACCGACGCCGCGACCATGGACGTGGTGGAAATGGTCCTCGGCGGCCAGGTCAACAAAAGCATCGTCAACCTGATCAACCGTCACGGCGGCAGCGCCATCGGCCTGACCGGTAAAGACGCCGGGCTGATTCGTGCGAAGAAGCTCACCGTCACCCGCCAGACCCCGGAGATGACTCAGCCGGA
Organism: Pseudomonas sp. 1; assembly: GCF_056626735.1. Classification (NCBI taxonomy): domain Bacteria; kingdom Pseudomonadati; phylum Pseudomonadota; class Gammaproteobacteria; order Pseudomonadales; family Pseudomonadaceae; genus Pseudomonas; species Pseudomonas sp. 1. The sequence goes on from NZ_JBWXMQ010000009.1 coordinate 161,754, forward strand.
AATCATCGACATTGGCCATGTGGGCGAAGTGGTCGGGATCAACACCGAACTGCTGAACCTGCTGGTCAAGGGCAACTTCATCCCGGTGATCGCGCCGATCGGCGTGGGTGAAAACGGCGAGTCGTACAACATCAACGCCGACCTGGTGGCCGGCAAGGTTGCCGAAGCACTGAAAGCCGAGAAGCTGATGCTGCTGACCAACATCGCCGGCCTGATGGACAAGTCGGGCACCGTACTGACTGGCCTGAGCACTCAGCAGGTCGACGACCTGATCGCCGACGGCACCATCTACGGCGGCATGCTGCCGAAAATCCGCTGCGCGCTGGAAGCGGTTCAGGGCGGTGTCGGCAGCTCGCTGATCATCGACGGCCGCGTACCGAACGCGATCCTGCTGGAAATCTTCACCGACACCGGTGTGGGCACGCTGATCAGTAATCGCAAGCGTCCCTGATCGCTGAAAGATAAAAGATCGCAGCCTGCGGCAATTCCTGCAAAAACGAATTTCGCGTGTATGAAATTTCTGCAGGAGATGACGAAGTCTGCGATTTTTTTGTGCGCGAAAGAAATATCCGACGCTCATCAGCGAAGCGTCCTACATCGCGAAAGCAGCAATCTTCATAGGATCTTCCCTGAATTCACAGGAGATCTTCCCCATGCAAAAAAACCACGTACCGTATGGCAGTGACGTTTCAGCAGGCACCTACAAATGTGCAGACTGTGGACGCCAGTACTCCAATCAATCGAAAACCTCGCTTCCGCCCTGCCCTGACTACCAACCCAGCACCCACGTGCTCAATGGCTGGAACATCTTGAGCGGTCAGGGCGATGCAGTGGCAGATCCGTATCCGGATCAGTCCTCCAAATAATCGTGGAGAACTGAATCATGCAGATCTCATTCACGATCGACGCCGACGCTTTCGAGCAGGAGTAAAAGGAACCGGTCAAAAAAACCCTGCGCATCGGCGACGCGGAAATTGCCCACGCTCTTCAGCGTATCGCCAAGGCCAGCCTGACCGAGTACCTGAAAATGCTGGTCGAGGGCGGCATGCCCAGCCGGGCCGAGGAAGCCAGGCAGGATCGTCTCCTTTACCTGATTCAAAGCTACTTCGGGCAGACATTACCGACCGAATCGCAAATCTCGACCATTTTTCAACTGACCCAGAGTCAGAGCAAAACCTTGCTGAAGAACACCGTATCGCGCTTTCGCAATCAGCTCGATGACATCCTGCAGCAGAGCATGCGCGCAGTCGCCAGAAGATCAAAAACGCCTTTTACTGGCGTGCGCTACCACTGACGTGCGCCTTTGTGGCGCTGTTTTACGTCAATCTGCCAGCCGCCGTGCGCATTATCGACAGCAGCACACTGGATCTGTGGGACTTCGATGTTGATCGCACACTGTACGTGATGGTGGTTGGGGCGCTGCTGGCATTTGCGTTGACCAATACGATCCTGACGCTGAAATTGCTTAAAAAATGGCACATGCTGCGTTAGCTGAAAACCAAAAGACCCCGCTCAGCCTGACTGAGCGGGGTCTTTTTTTGCCTGGAAGAAGCGATCAGACGCCGAACTGGGCGCGATAGGCTTCAACGGCTGGCAGGTGCTGCTTGAGCTGCGGATCGTCAGCCAGGAATTCCAGCACCTGATTCAGCGAAACGATGCTGATGACCGGGATGCCGAAATCACGCTCGACTTCCTGGATTGCCGATAGCTCACCGTTGCCGCGCTCCTGACGGTTCAGGGCGATCAGCACGCCGGCAGCCTTGGCGCCGTCCTGGGAAGCAATGATCTGCATCACTTCACGGATCGCGGTGCCGGCAGTGATCACGTCGTCGATGATCAGCACCTCACCGGTCAGCGGTGCACCGACCAGGCTGCCGCCTTCGCCGTGAGCCTTGGCTTCCTTGCGGTTGAAGCACCATGGCAGATCACGGTTGTGGTGTTCGGCCAACGCCACGGCAGTGGTTGCCGCCAACGGGATGCCTTTGTAGGCCGGGCCGAACAGCACGTCGAACGGAATACCGCTCTCGGCGATGGCTGCGGCGTAGAAACGGCCCAGCTGTGCCAGCGCGGAGCCCGAGTTGAACAGGCCGGCATTGAAGAAGTAAGGACTGGTGCGCCCGGACTTCAGGGTGAACTCACCGAAGCGCAAAACGCCGCGATCGATGGCAAAACGAATGAAATCGCGCTGATACGCTTGCATGAAAAAAACCCCAAATACCACGGATTTAGCTAATTAGCTTGACGCCGTGTATCATACACGCACGCGATTTTTGGGGCCATTTATGCGGATCATCAGTGTGAACGTCAATGGTATTCAGGCTGCAGTCGAGCGCGGTTTGCTCAGTTGGCTGCAGGCACAGAATGCCGACGTCATCTGCCTGCAGGACACCCGTGCCTCCGCCTTTGAACTGGACGACCCAGCCTTCCAACTGGACGGCTACTTCCTTTATGCCTGCGATGCTGAAGTCCCTGCCCAAGGCGGCGTGGCTTTGTATTCGCGGTTGCAACCGAAGGCTGTCATCAGCGGTCTCGGCTTCGAGACGGCCGACCGCTACGGGCGCTACCTGCAAGCAGATTTCGACAAAGTCAGTATTGCCACCTTGCTGCTTCCTTCGGGGATGAACGGCGATGAAGACTTGAACCAGAAGTTCAAGCTCATGGACGACTTCGGCAAGTACCTGGACAAACAGCGGCGCAAACGTCGCGAGTACATTTATTGTGGCTCGCTGTACGTCGCGCAGCAGAAGCTCGACATCAAGAACTGGCGCGACAGCCAGCAATCTCCGGGCTTCCTGGCGCCAGAACGCGCCTGGATGGACGAGATTGTCGGCAACATGGGCTATGTAGACGCCCTGCGCGAAGTCAGCCGCGAAGGCGACCAGTACAGCTGGTGGCCGGACAACGAACAGGCCGAGATGCTGAATCTGGGCTGGCGTTTCGACTACCAGATCCTGACCCCGGGCCTGCGGCGCTTCGTGCGCAGCGCACGCCTGCCGCGTCAGCCACGGTTCTCGCAGCACGCGCCGCTGATCGTCGACTACGACTGGACGCTGACCATCTAAGCGTCGTTTCGCAGTAGAAAAAATGCCCGTATCGCAGGATACGGGCATTTTTTTGCGTCAAACCCAGGCTGGAACGCGCGTCAGACCGCGGCGAAGAACGGCAGCGCCAGATACAACTTGATCACTATGACGTTGATGATATCGATGAAAAATGCACCCACCATCGGTACGACCAGAAACGCGATCTGCGACGGCCCGTAACGCTGCGTCACCGCTTGCATGTTGGCGATGGCGGTAGGCGTCGCACCGAGGCCGAAACCGCAATGCCCGGCCGCCAGCACTGCCGCGTCGTAATTGCGGCCCATGATCCTGAACGTCACGAACACCGCGAACAGCGCCATGACCAGCGTCTGCACGGCCAGGATAATGAAGATCGGCAACGCCAGGGCTGCCAGATCCCACAACTTGAGCGACATCAGCGCAATGGCCAGAAACAGCGACAGACTGACGTTGCCCAGCACCGAGACTTCCCGCTCGAATACCTGATACAGGCCCAACGCCGAGAGGCCGTTACGCAACACGACGCCCACAAACAAGACACAAACGAATGTCGGCAACTCGAATGCCGTGCCGTGCAGCAGCCCGTTCAGGAGATTGCCCACCAGCAGGCTGACCGCGATCAGCGCCAGTGTTTCGATGAACGAGAACGGCGTGATCGAGCGCTCCCTGTTCGGCTGCTCGAACCCCTTTGGCAGACGCGGCGCCTCCTGCGCATGACAACCAGGCACCTCGACACGTTTGATAAGCAGACGGGCAACCGGCCCACCGATCAGTCCACCCAGTACAAGACCGAATGTCGCCGAGGCCATCGCCAGCTCGGAGGCGGAGGCCAGACCGTATTTCTCGCTGAATACCGTTCCCCACGCGGCACCGGTTCCATGACCACCGGCCAGTGTGATGGAACCCGTCAACAGCCCCATCAGCGGGTCAAGCCCCAGCAATGTGGCGAGTCCGATGCCCATGGCGTTCTGCAGGATCAGGAGACCGGCGACCGCTAATATAAATATCCCTACTACGCGACCGCCCTTTTTGAGGCTGGCGAAGTCCGCACTCAGACCGATAGTGGCAAAAAACGCCAGCATGAGCGGTGCCTGCAGCGAGGTATCGAATCGGACTTCTATATCGAGCGCTCGCAATACCAGAAGAACCACAGCAACCAACAGGCCACCCGCAACCGGTTCGGGAATATTGAAATTGCGCAGTACACCAACACGGGTCACAAGACCACGTCCCAGCAGAAGTACAAGAGAAGCGGCCACGAGCGTGCCGTAGAAATCGAGCTGAATCATCTGGTTTATTCTTGGCTATATATTCGCAGGCGAACTTTTCCCTGGTTACGCCTCACGAATCGGCTGGCTGTTTCAACACTGGAAACACTGAAATTCAAGAGCCTTCGATGGTCTGAATATATCGAAATATTTCTGAAGGAATATGACGTGCGGCAACCTTAACAAGCGCAAAGTCATGCTGCCAATGCCCATTGGCCGCATCGAGGCATTACAGTTGTGACTAAAAATGTAAGACCGATGAATATATAAAATTTCTTTTGCCATTCATCGTAGACAGATTATTCCTACAAGGAACTCAGGTTTATTAAGTTGCAAAAAAAGCCCTGGCAGGCCAGGGCTTTTTAAATATGCAGAATTGATTATTCCAACATGCACCTTTCGGTTGAATGCTATTTGATCAAGCGCCAGGTAAACGGATAACGGTAAGGAAAACCTTCATTGGCTTTTACGCCACCGATGATTGTCAGCACCAGCGCCGCAATGGCCAGCAGGCCGAACAGCACGAACCCGATGATCACCAGCATCAGTACGAAGCAGATCATTGAAGCAATCGCCACGGTGATCTGGAAATTCAGCGCTTCCTTGCCCTGGGCGTCGATGAACGGATCGGTCTCGCGCTTCATCTGCCACAGGACCAGTGGCCCGATCAGCGTTCCGAACGGAATCCAGATCCCCAGCAAGGCGGACAAGTGACAAAACATCGCCCATTGGCGAACCTCCTGGCTCGGCTTGGGCAACAACTCTTGCTCATCACTCATCTCGTCCTCCTTGCGGGTTGCGAACCTGCTCAGTCGGCCAGCGCAGCCTTTTGCAGCTCGAAGATCTCGTTCATGCCTTTCTTGGCCAGTTCCAGCATCGCGTTCAGCTCTTCAGGCTGGAACGGCGCGCCTTCAGCGGTGCCCTGCACTTCGATGAAACCACCGGTGCTGGTCATCACCACATTGAGGTCGGTCTCGGCGGCGGAATCTTCAAGATAGTCCAGATCCAGCACTGGCTCGCCCTGGTACATGCCAACAGATACGGCACCGATCATTTGCTTGAGCGGGTCGCCACCTTTCAGGCCGCCGCGCTTCTTGATCACTTTCAGTGCATCGACCAGCGCAACCATGGCGCCGGTGATCGACGCGGTACGGGTGCCACCGTCGGCCTGGATCACGTCGCAGTCGACGTACAGGGTGACGTCGCCCAGCTTGGACATGTCCAGTGCAGCGCGCAGGGAACGGCCGATCAGGCGCTGGATTTCCAGGGTGCGACCGCCCTGCTTGCCACGGCTCGCTTCACGCTGGTTACGTTCACCGGTAGCACGCGGCAGCATGCCGTATTCGGCGGTCAGCCAGCCCTGGCCCTGACCTTTAAGGAAACGCGGCACGCCATTTTCAACGCTGACGGTGCAGATGACTTTGGTATCACCGAATTCGACCAGTACGGATCCCTCGGCGTGTTTGGTGTAGTTGCGGGTAATGCGGATCGAGCGGAGCTGATCGGCAGCGCGACCACTTGGACGTTTCATAGGAGATACCTGTACTGGGGACGGAAAACTGCGGAGCATTATAGAGCCGCACGCCGCGCCTGGGCACTCGTTAAAAATCCCGCCGACGACCGAAGGCCCTGAAACGCGCTTCGCCGACGGCCTGCAGCCCTTTGTCACACCGTGTGTTTGGGCGCATCTGCCGCACTGCGCTACAATCCTGCGCCTTTGCTGCCAGTCGGCTTAAATTCATTGATATCGAGCTGCGGAGCTTCAATTCGCGCCGATCTGTATCGCGAGGTCACCCCATGGTGCACAGCATGACCGCCTTCGCCCGCGTCGAAAAAGCCGGCGTTCAGGGCACCCTGAGCTGGGAGCTGCGCTCGGTCAACAGCCGCTACCTGGAACCCCATCTACGTCTGCCGGAATCGTTTCGCGACCTCGAAGGCGCCGTCCGCGAAGCCCTGCGCCAGGGCCTGTCGCGCGGCAAACTGGAGTGCACCCTGCGCTTCACCGAAGAAAGCGCCGGCAAGCCGCTGCAAGTGGATCGCGAGCGCGCCGCGCAACTGGTCGCTGCGGCCGAAACCGTCGCCAGCCTGATCAAGAACCCGGCGGCGCTGAACCCGCTGGAAGTGCTGGCCTGGCCGGGCGTACTGGTCGCAGACGCCACCGACCCGCAAGCGCTGAACGCCGAGGCGCTGGCCTTGTTCAATCAAGGCTTGAAAGACCTCAAGGCCGGCCGCGAGCGCGAAGGCGCAGAGCTGGCACGCCTGATCAACGATCGCCTGACCGCCATCGAAGAAGATGTGGTGACCCTGCGCGAACTGGTTCCGCAGATGCTTGCCACCCAGCGCCAGAAAGTCCTCGACCGTTTCGCCGACATGAAGGCCGAACTGGACCCGCAGCGCCTGGAACAGGAAATGGTCATCCTCGCGCAAAAAAGCGACGTGGCCGAAGAACTGGATCGCCTGAGCACTCACATCATCGAAGTTCGCCGGGTGCTGAAATCCGGCGGTGCCGCCGGCCGGCGCCTGGACTTCCTGATGCAGGAGCTCAACCGCGAAGCCAACACACTGGGCTCCAAGGCCTTCGACCCGCGCAGCACCCAGGCGGCGGTCAACCTCAAGGTGTTGATCGAGCAGATGCGCGAACAAGTGCAGAATATTGAGTAAGGCTATCCCCGACATGACCCACAGTACCGGCACCCTGTACATCATTTCCGCCCCCTCGGGCGCGGGCAAAAGCAGTCTGGTCAAGGCCCTGACCGACGCCAAACCGGAAATCCGTGTCTCGATTTCCCACACTACCCGCGCCATGCGCCCGGGCGAAGTGGACGGCGTGAACTACCACTTCGTGACCCGCGAAGAGTTCGTGAAGATGGGCGAGCACGGCGATTTCCTGGAACGCGCCGAAGTTTTCGGCAACTTCTACGGCACCTCGCAAAGCCGCCTGCAGCAGACCCTGGACGAAGGCCATGACCTGATTCTGGAAATCGACTGGCAAGGCGCGGAACAAGTGCGCAAGCTGATGCCGCAGGCCCGCTCGATCTTCATTCTGCCGCCATCGCTGCAGGCCCTGCACCAGCGCCTGACCAACCGTGGCCAGGACAGCGACGAGATCATCGACGGCCGGATGCGCGAAGCGGTCAGCGAGATGAGCCACTACGTCGAATACGACTACCTGATCATCAACGACGATTTCGCCCACGCGCTGGATGATCTGAAGGCGATTTTCCGCGCCAACCAGCTGCAACAGAAACGCCAGCAAGTGCGTTTTGGCAAATTGCTGGCTGAATTGCTGGGCTGAAACAGCACTTCACAAAACCGCTGCAAGAGCTTTACATTGGTGCTTGCAGCGCGTTGAAGAGTCTGGTCAAAAAATCAGCGCTTCCCTAATCGCTGGTGTTTTTTTAAACTGCCGAGTCCGCTCGCCCAACCGGGCAGCGCGCATATTGCATTCGCTCCGAGGAATACCATGGCCCGCGTAACCGTTGAAGACTGCCTAGAACACGTGGATAACCGCTTTGAGCTGGTCATGCTCTCTACCAAGCGTGCCCGTCAACTGGCCACCGGCGGCAAAGAGCCGAAAGTGGCATGGGAAAACGACAAGCCTACCGTCGTCGCCCTGCGCGAAATCGCTGAAGGTATCGTGACTCCCGAATTCATCGCCGCCGAAGAAATTGTCACCGAAGACCCGGTCTTCGCTGCCTTTGCTCCAGAGGACGAGTCCAACGAGGCCGTTTAAGCCTATGCCTGGTCGACGTAGCAAGGCGCGGGATCACAGCTTGCGGCAGGAGTCATCATGCCGAGCATAGACGCCCTCGCCGATCGAATATCGACCTACCTCGGTCAGGACCAGGTCAATCTGGTCCGCCGAGCGTATTTCTACGCCGAACAAGCCCACGACGGCCAACGCCGCCGCAGCGGCGAGGCGTATGTCACGCATCCTCTTGCCGTGGCGAACATTCTTGCCGACATGCACATGGACCATCAGAGCCTGATGGCCGCGATGCTGCATGACGTGATCGAAGACACCGGTATCGCCAAGGAAGCGCTGCAAGCGCAGTTCGGCGAGACCGTGGCCGAACTGGTCGACGGGGTCAGCAAACTGACCCAGATGAACTTCGAGACCAAGGCCGAAGCCCAGGCGGAAAACTTCCAGAAAATGGCCATGGCCATGGCGCGCGACATTCGCGTGATCCTGGTCAAGCTCGCCGACCGTCTGCACAACATGCGCACCCTGGAAGTGCTGTCCGGTGAAAAGCGCCGGCGCATCGCCAAGGAAACCCTTGAAATCTATGCCCCCATCGCCAACCGGCTGGGCATGCATTCGGTACGCATCGAGTTCGAAGACCTCGGCTTCAAGGCCATGCACCCGATGCGTTCCGCGCGGATTTACCAGGCGGTCAAACGCGCCCGCGGCAACCGCAAGGAAATCGTCAACAAGATCGAAGAGTCCCTCGGCCATTGCCTCGCCATCGACGGCATCCAGGGCGAAGTCAGCGGTCGCCAGAAACACCTCTACGGCATCTACAAGAAAATGCGCGGCAAGCGTCGGGCCTTCAACGAGATCATGGACGTCTACGCGTTCCGGATCATCGTCGACAAGGTCGACACCTGCTACCGCGTACTGGGTGCCGTGCATAATCTGTACAAACCGTTGCCGGGCCGCTTCAAGGATTACATCGCGATTCCCAAGGCCAACGGCTATCAGTCGCTGCACACCACGCTGTTCGGCATGCACGGTGTACCGATCGAGATCCAGATCCGTACCCGCGAAATGGAAGAGATGGCCAACAACGGCATCGCCGCCCATTGGCTGTACAAATCCAGCGGCGACGAGCAGCCGAAAGGCACTCACGCCCGAGCCCGTCAGTGGGTCAAAGGCGTGCTGGAAATGCAGCAACGTGCCGGCAACTCGCTGGAATTCATCGAAAGCGTGAAGATCGACCTGTTCCCGGACGAGGTCTACGTGTTCACGCCCAAAGGCCGGATCATGGAGTTGCCCAAAGGCTCCACGGCGGTCGACTTCGCCTACGCGGTGCACACCGACGTCGGCAACAGCTGCATCGCCTGCCGGATCAACCGTCGTCTCGCACCGCTGTCCGAACCGCTGCAAAGCGGTTCCACGGTCGAGATCGTCAGTGCCCCCGGCGCGCGGCCGAACCCGGCGTGGCTCAACTTCGTGGTCACCGGCAAGGCGCGAACCCACATCCGCCATGCGCTGAAACTGCAACGCCGCTCCGAATCCATCAGCCTCGGCGAGCGCCTGTTGAACAAGGTACTCAACGGCTTCGACAGCGCGCTGGAACAGATTCCGGCCGAGCGCGTGAAGGCGATGCTCACCGAATACCGCCTCGAACTGATCGAAGACCTGCTCGAAGACATCGGCCTGGGCAACCGCATGGCCTATGTCGTGGCACGCCGCCTGCTCGGCGAAGGCGAGCAATTGCCAAGTCCGGAAGGCCCGCTGGCGATTCGCGGCACCGAAGGTCTGGTCCTCAGCTATGCCAAATGTTGCACGCCGATCCCGGGCGACCCGATTGTCGGCCACCTGTCGGCGGGCAAAGGCATGGTCGTGCACCTGGAAAACTGCCGCAACATCAGCGAAATCCGCCACAACCCGGAAAAATGCATCCAGCTTTCGTGGGCCAAGGATGTCACCGGCGAATTCAACGTCGAACTGCGCGTCGAGCTGGAGCACCAGCGCGGCCTGATCGCCCTGCTGGCCAGCAGCGTCAACGCAGCCGACGGCAATATCGAGAAAATCAGCATGGACGAACGCGATGGTCGCATCAGCGTCGTCCAGTTGGTGGTCAGCGTCCACGACCGTGTGCACCTGGCCCGCGTGATCAAGAAACTGCGCGCCCTGACCGGGGTGATCCGCATCACCCGCATGCGCGCATAACTCAAACAATACAAGGAGTCATACATGACCAAGACTGTTATCAGCAGCGACAAGGCCCCGGCCGCCATCGGTACTTATTCCCAGGCGATCAAGGCCGGCAATACCGTTTACATGTCGGGTCAGATTCCCCTCGATCCAAAAACCATGGAACTGGTCGAAGGCTTCGAAGCCCAGACCGTCCAGGTGTTCGAGAACCTGAAAGCCGTGGCCGAAGCCGCCGGCGGTTCGTTCAAGGACATCGTCAAGCTGAACATCTTCCTCACCGACCTGAGCCACTTCGCCAAGGTCAACGAGATCATGGGCAAGTACTTCGACCAGCCTTACCCGGCTCGCGCCGCCATCGGCGTGGCAGCCCTGCCGAAGGGTTCGCAGGTTGAAATGGATGCCATTCTGGTCATCGAGTAATGCGCCATGGCGCGGTCCAACACACCGCGCCGACCGCTCTGCGGTAAAGAAAAGGTTTTGAAAGGATTCCACCATGCGCAAAGCGCTTGCTCTCTCGCTGCTCGCCATTTTCCTCGGCGGTTGCGCCAGCAACCCTGCCGACCGTGACATCAGCGGCACCTGGATCAATCAGGTCGCCATCGATGCCGCTGCCAAGGGCGGCCCCCTGCGCGAAGCGCTTCAGGCTTACGGCCCGAATCTGGAGTGGGACGTCAACACCAAGGCCGGCCAGGCCCGCTATACCAACGGTTTCGAAAACGTCGAAGGTCGCTTGCTCGGCGAACAGTCCGGCGTCTGGAAAGTCGACTTCTATGGCAGCTCCGCCAGCGAGCTGAAACGTGATGGTGGCCAACTGCAACAAGCCGCCAACGAAAACGAACCGGAACAAGTCTTCGACCGCGCGCAAATTCCAGTGCCGGACGGCGCACCGATCGGCGCCAGCTTCGAACGCGCGCTGTATTCCGCTTATCTGGGCGGCAACTGGACGATCACCAGCGGCCAGGGCGAAGGCGCCACCGTGCAGTTTCAGGCTGACGGCCAAGTCTCCGGTCTGCCGGGTGCCGACCGCTATGCCCTGTGCCTCGCGGGCGATTGCGCGTCGATGAGCAGCGGCAACGACAGCATGTGGTTGCAGCAGAACGGCCAGGGCAACAACTGGATCTTTGTGCGCAAGGGCAAAGAGCTGGAAATCCTGCAGGCCGTGAATACGGCGCTGGCGGACGAACAACCGCAGTTCACCCCGGGTGAGCGCAAGTGGTTGCTTGAGAAGCAGTGATCTGCGCTTGAGACAAGAAAGGCGGAAGCAAGCCATTGCTCCCGCCTTTTTTATGTCCGCAAGTCAGCAGCGACCTTCAAGAATCGCGGCATACCCCTCGCGATAACTCGGATACTTCGGCACCCAGCCCAACGCCTTGGCCCGTGCATTGCTGCAACGCTTGCTGCCGGTACGACGCACACTCTCGTCTTCCGACCATTCGGTGACGCCCAGATACTCGCGCAGCCACGCCACCACCTCGGCGAGCGGCGCCGGCGCATCGTCCACGCCGATGTAGATGTCATCCAGCGCCACGCCCTTGCGATCCGCGTCCAGCAGATAAGCCATCAACCCCGCCGCATCATCGGCATGGATGCGATTGCCATACAGCGGTGGGTCAACCGCCACACGATAACCACGGCGTACCTGGGTCAGCAGCCATTCACGTCCCGGGCCATAAATGCCGGTCAGGCGCACGATGCTCGCGGGAATGCCGCTGTTGAGCGCAACCTGCTCGGCCTCCAGCATCAACCGACCGGAATAACCCGCGGCAACGGTTTCGGATTTTTCATCAACCCATTCGCCGTTCTGCTGCCCGTAAACACTGCTACTGGAAACGAACAGCAACCGATCAGGCTCTTGCCCGTAATCGTTCAGCCAACCCAGCACATGCTGCAAACCCTGCACATACGCCGCGCGATAACCGGCCTCATCGTGATCGGTGGCCGCCGCGCTATACACCAGGTAATCGATAGCGCCCACCGGCCAGGTCGCCGGGCAATCCTCATTGAACAAGTCACCGGCCACACCGATAACGCCCTCCGGCAAACGTGAAACATCCCGGCGCAGGCCGTATACCTGGAAGCCGGCAGCCAGCAATTGCGTGGCCAGACGGCTGCCGACATCACCGCAACCGGCGATCAAAACAGAAGGCGCGGACATCAAAAATCTCCCATCGGAAAGCGACAGACTAGCCTCGGCAAGGGACGAGCGGCTAGCAATGAAGGAAAAAAAGCAACTCTATTACTTTTGTTAACAAGAATTACTTGCAATAATGCACGCCACTTTTGTTCTCGGCCTCACGAGGCCTGGAAGAGCATCACCGTTTTTCTATCTCAGGTCCGGCCAGCATGACACGCATTCAAAACTCCGCTTCGCCAACCAACCGACCTCGCGCCTGGAGCGCCGTGGCTGCTCTGCTGCTCAGCCTGATGCTGGCACCAGTTGCTGCATTCGCTGACGCACAAGCCCCGGCCGCGCCAACCGCCACCGAGCAGAGCGCTCCGGCCGCCGCACCTGCCGCGACCGATCCGGTGCAGGCCGTAGAGGCCAGCGCCGCCGATGCACCGGAAGTCCTCGAAGCCGACAACAGCCTGGGCATGGCCCATGACCTGTCGCCATGGGGCATGTACCAGAACGCCGACGTCATCGTTAAAGCCGTGATGATCGGCCTGGCCATCGCCTCGATCATCACCTGGACCATCTGGATCGCCAAGGGCTTCGAGCTGATGGGCGCCAAACGCCGGCTGCGCGGTGAAATCGCCCAACTGAAAAAAGCTGCCTCCCTCAAGGAAGCCAGCGCTACCGCGGCGAAAGAAGGCACGCTGGCCAACCTGCTGGTACACGACGCCCTGGAAGAAATGCGCCTGTCGGCCAACGCCCGCGAGAAAGAAGGCATCAAGGAGCGCGTCAGCTTCCGCCTCGAGCGTCTGGTCGCAGCCTGTGGCCGCAACATGAGCAGCGGCACCGGCGTCCTCGCCACCATCGGCTCCACTGCGCCGTTCGTCGGTCTGTTCGGTACCGTGTGGGGCATCATGAACAGCTTCATCGGCATCGCCAAAACCCAGACCACCAACCTTGCCGTCGTGGCACCGGGTATCGCTGAAGCGCTGCTGGCTACCGCACTGGGTCTGGTTGCCGCGATTCCTGCCGTGGTCATCTACAACGTCTTCGCCCGCTCCATCGCCGGTTACAAGGCTCAGGTGTCCGATGCGTCGGCTCAGGTTCTGCTGCTGGTCAGCCGCGACCTCGACCACCAGCCTGAGCGCAACAGCTCGCAACCGCACATGGTGAAAGTGGGGTAATCGGCCATGGGCCTGCATTTGAAAGAAGGCGCAGACGACGATCTGGCCGAGAACCACGAAATCAACGTCACGCCGTTCATCGACGTGATGCTGGTGCTGTTGATCATCTTCATGGTGGCCGCTCCGCTGGCCACCGTGGACATCAAGGTTGACCTGCCTGCCTCCACCGCCAAACCGGCACCGCGGCCGGAGAAACCGGTATTCCTCAGCGTGAAGGCTGACCAGCGCCTGTTCATCGGCGATGACGAAGTGAAAGCCGAAACCCTCGGCGCCGCACTCGACGCCAAGACCCAGGGCAAGAAAGACACGACGATCTTCTTCCAGGCCGACAAAGGCGTGGATTACGGCGACTTGATGAGCGTGATGGATAACCTGCGCGCCGCCGGTTACCTGAAGGTCGGTCTGGTCGGACTCGAGAGCGCAGTCAAGAAATGATCACGACGCGCCATAAGCTGACGCGTTACAGCGGTAGCCTGGCCGTGGTGCTGGGTGTTCACGCGCTGGCCATCGCGCTGGCGCTGAACTGGAACGCCCGCCCGCCCATCGAATTGCCGCCGCAGGCAATGATGGTCGAGCTGGCACCGGTTCCGGCCCCGCCACCGCCCGCACCGCCGAAAGTCGTCACGCCACCGCAGCCACCGGCTCCGGTCGAAGAACTCCCGATCCCGAAACTGGCCGAAGCGCCAAAAGCCGAGATCGCGGTGCCCAAGCAAAAACCAAAACCCAAGCCAAAGCCGCAACCGTCCAAGCCGGTTGAGAAGAAACCGGAGCCTGTGAAGGAAAAACCCTCCGAGGAAAAACCGGCGGAGCCTCAGCAGACCCAGGCGCCGACGGAGAAATCCGCCCAGCCGGCACCGGGCCCGTCGCCTGCACAATTGGCGGCCAAGGCCAGTTGGCAAGGTACCCTGCTTGCGCATCTGGCCAAGTACAAAAAGTACCCGGCCAGCGCTCAGGCACGGGGCAAGGAAGGTTTGAACCGGTTGCGTTTCGTGGTTGATGGCGAAGGCAACGTGCTGTCGTTCGAACTGGTGGGCCGTTCCGGCAACGCCGATCTGGACCGGGCCACCCTGGAAATGATCCGCCGCGCCCAGCCGCTGCCCAAGCCACCGGCCGACATGCTGACCAATGGCGCGATCGAAATCGTTGCGCCGTTTGTTTACTCGCTGGAACGCCGCCGCTAGAAGGCACCGCAAACCCTGTGGGAGCGAAGAGGCCTGTCAGGCAAGGCGGCTTCGTCTGATACACCGCTTTCGCGAGCAAGCTCGCTCCCACAGGGTTCTGCGACAACCGGACGAACCCGACACAAAGGCACCCAAAGGTGCCTTTGTCATATCTACCAACGGCAAACCGGCATTGCCCGGTGTCGCATTCATCACTCAGTCTGATAACGTGCGTCTATCGATTGCAGCCGGTATGCTTGGCCCGCATCTTCATGGACGCTTGCTATGACTCTCACAGAATTACGCTACATCGTTACCCTCGCCCAAGAGCAGCATTTCGGCCACGCGGCCGAGCGTTGCCACGTCAGCCAGCCGACCCTGTCGGTGGGCGTGAAAAAGCTTGAAGACGAACTCGGTGTGCTGATTTTCGAGCGCAGCAAAAGCGCCGTGCGCCTGACCCCGGTCGGCGAAGGCATCGTCGCTCAGGCGCAAAAAGTGCTGGAGCAGGCCCAGGGCATCCGCGAACTGGCCCAGGCCGGCAAGAACCAGCTGACCGCCCCGCTGAAAGTCGGCGCGATCTACACCGTCGGCCCGTACCTGTTCCCGCACCTGATTCCGCAACTGCACCGGGTCGCCCCGCAGATGCCGTTGTACATCGAAGAAAACTTCACCCACGTGCTGCGCGACAAACTGCGCAACGGCGAACTGGACGCGATCATCATCGCCCTGCCGTTCAACGAAGCCGACGTGCTGACCCTGCCGCTCTATGACGAACCGTTCTACGTCCTGATGCCGGCCCAGCACCCGTGGACGCAAAAAGAATCCATCGACGCCGCCCTGCTCAATGACAAGAGCCTGCTGCTGCTCGGCGAAGGCCACTGCTTCCGCGATCAGGTGCTGGAAGCCTGCCCGACCCTGACCAAGGGCAACGACGGCGCCAAGCACACCACGGTCGAATCCAGCTCGCTGGAAACCATTCGCCACATGGTCGCCTCCGGCCTGGGCATCTCGATCCTGCCGCTGTCGGCGGTGGACAGCCATCACTACGCCCCGGGCGTGATCGAAGTGCGTCCACTGTCGGCACCGGTGCCGTTCCGCACCGTGGCCATCGCCTGGCGCGCCAGTTTCCCTCGCCCGAAAGCCATCGAGATCCTCGCCGACTCCATTCGCCTGTGCTCGGTCGCCAAACCTGCCGCGCCGGTCACGGCCGGTTAAGCCAGAGTCATGACTGAGCTGTCGCAGGTCTCGGTCACCGCACTCAAGGGTGTCGGTGAAGCCATGGCCGAGAAACTGGCCAAGGTCGGCCTGGAGAACCTCCAGGACGTGCTGTTCCACCTGCCGCTGCGTTATCAGGATCGCACCCGCGTGGTGCCGATCGGCGCGTTGCGGCCGGGACAGGACGCTGTGGTCGAAGGCACCGTCAGCGGTGCCGACGTGGTCATGGGCCGGCGTCGCAGCCTCGTCGTGCGTTTGCAGGACGGCACCGGCGGCCTGAGCCTGCGCTTCTATCACTTCAGCAACGCGCAGAAAGAAGGCCTCAAGCGCGGCACGCGGATTCGCTGCTACGGCGAAGCCCGGCCCGGCGCGTCAGGGCTGGAGATCTACCACCCGGAATACCGCGCCATCAACGGCGACGAGCCGCCGCCGGTGGATGAAACCCTGACCCCGGTCTACCCGCTGACCGAAGGCCTGACCCAGGCGCGCCTGCGCCAGTTGTGCATGCAGACCCTGACCCTGCTCAAACCGGCCACCCTGCCCGACTGGCTGCCGACGGAACTTGCCCGCGACTACCAACTGGCGCCGCTGGCCGACGCGATCCGCTACCTGCACAACCCGCCCGCCGATGCCGACGTCGACGAACTCGCCCTCGGTCATCACTGGGCCCAGCATCGTCTGGCCTTCGAAGAACTGCTGACTCACCAGCTATCGCAGCAACGCCTGCGCGAAAGCATGCGAGCCCTGCGCGCACCAGCGATGCCGAAAGCCACCAGACTGCCGGCGAAATACCTGGCCAACCTCGGCTTCAATCCGACCGGCGCTCAGCAACGGGTCGGCAACGAAATCGCCTACGACCTCAGCCAGCACGAACCGATGCTGCGGCTGATTCAGGGCGACGTCGGTGCGGGCAAAACCGTGGTCGCCGCCCTCGCAGCGCTGCAAGCACTGGAAGCGGGTTATCAGGTCGCACTGATGGCGCCGACCGAGATCCTTGCCGAGCAACACTTCATCACCTTCAAGCGCTGGCTCGAGCCGCTGGGCATCGACGTGGCATGGCTGGCCGGCAAGCTCAAGGGCAAGAACCGCGTGGCCGCGCTGGAACAGATCGCCAGCGGCACGCCGATGGTGGTCGGCACCCACGCGCTGTTCCAGGACGAAGTGCAGTTCAAGAATCTGGCGCTGGTGATCATCGACGAACAACACCGCTTCGGCGTACAGCAACGTCTGGCGCTGCGGCAGAAAGGCGTCGGCGGGCGCATGTGTCCGCATCAACTGATCATGACCGCCACGCCGATTCCGCGGACGCTGGCGATGAGCGCCTACGCCGACCTCGACACCTCGATCCTCGACGAACTGCCGCCCGGCCGAACCCCGGTCAACACCGTGCTGGTCACCGACACCCGTCGCGTCGAAGTCATCGAACGGGTGCGCAGCGCCTGCGCCGAGGGCCGTCAGGCCTATTGGGTGTGCACGCTGATCGAAGAGTCCGAAGAGCTGACCTGCCAGGCCGCCGAAACCACTTTCGAAGACCTGACCGCCGCCCTCGGTGAGTTGAAGGTCGGGCTGATCCACGGCCGCATGAAACCCGCCGAGAAAGCCGCCGTCATGGCCGAGTTCAAAGCCGGCAACCTGCAACTGCTGGTCGCCACCACCGTGATCGAAGTCGGCGTGGACGTGCCCAACGCCAGCCTGATGATCATCGAAAACCCCGAACGCCTCGGCCTTGCGCAACTGCACCAGTTGCGCGGTCGCGTCGGTCGGGGCAGCGCAGTCAGCCATTGCGTGCTGCTCTACCATCCGCCGCTGTCGCAAATCGGCCGCCAGCGCCTGGGCATCATGCGCGAGACCAACGACGGTTTCGTCATCGCCGAAAAAGACCTCGAACTGCGCGGCCCCGGCGAAATGCTCGGCACCCGCCAGACCGGCCTGCTGCAATTCAAGGTTGCCGACCTGATGCGCGACGCCGATCTGCTGCCCGCCGTACGCGATGCCGCCCAGGCGTTGCTCGAACGCTGGCCCACCCACGTCAGCCCGTTGCTCGACCGCTGGCTGCGACACGGGCAGCAATACGGCCAAGTGTGAGCACCGTCGCAGTTTCTCAAAGCTCGTTCCAACCAAGCTGGTTATACTCCAGCAATTGTTTCAAAAACGGATACAGACCATGACCGAAGCTGCTCTCGCCCCCGAATCCCCGCACGCTCCGTCTGTTATTCGGCTGCTGCTCAACAAGCTGGGCGTCGCCTACGAAGAAGTGCTCGACCACCACGGCCTCAACGCCTCGCGCAAAGTGCAGGCCGTGTTGCTGGACGACGCGGTCGGTGCGCTGATGGTGCTGTTTCCACAGAGCCAGTTGCTGGATCTCAACCGCCTCGCCGAGCTGACGGGCCGTCGCCTGACCGCCGTGTCCACCGAGCGCCTGGAAAAGATGCTCGGCAAACACAGCCTGAGCCTGCTGCCGGGCCTGCCGGCGCTGACCAGCTCGCCGTGCCTCTACGAAGAAAGCCTGCTGCGCGAGCCGAAGTTGCTGATCAACTCCGGCGAGCCGGGCCTGCTGCTGGAAATCGCCAGCGAAGACTTCAAGACCATGCTGACCAAGGCCAGCGCCGCCAACTTCGGCGAAGCCCTGAGCAGCATCCGCCCGAACCTCGACCGCCCGGACGATGACCGCGAGGAAATCACCCAGGCCGTTCAGGCGTTCACCGCGAGACGCATCCAGCAGCGTCTGGAAGCGACCATCGAGATTCCACCGCTGGCCGAAACCGCACAAAAAATCATCAAGCTGCGCGTCGACCCGAACGCCACCATCGACGACATCACCGGCGTGGTCGAAACCGACCCGGCGCTGGCTGCGCAAGTGGTGAGCTGGGCGGCGTCGCCGTACTACGCGTCGCCGGGCAAGATCCGTTCGGTAGAAGACGCGATCGTCCGCGTGCTGGGCTTCGATCTGGTGATCAACCTGGCTCTGGGCCTGGCCCTCGGCAAGACTCTCAGCCTGCCCAAGGATCACCCGCAACACACCACGCCGTACTGGCAGCAGTCGATCTACACCGCCGCCGTCATCGAAGGCCTGACCCGCGCCATGCCGCGCGCCCAGCGCCCGGAAGCAGGCCTGACCTACCTCGCCGGCCTGCTGCACAACTTCGGCTACCTGCTGCTGGCCCACGTGTTCCCGCCGCACTTCTCGCTGATCTGCCGGCACCTGGAGGTCAACCCGCACCTGTGCCACAGCTACGTCGAGCAACACCTGCTGGGCATCAGCCGCGAACAGATCGGCTCCTGGCTGATGCGCTACTGGGACATGCCGGACGAACTGGCCACCGCCCTGCGCTTCCAGCACGACCCGAACTACGACGGCGCCTACGCCGAATACCCGAACCTCGTCTGCCTGGCCGTGCGCCTGCTGCGCAGTCGCGGCATCGGCTCCGGGCCGGATGAAGACATCCCGGATGCGCTGCTGGAGCGTGTTGGTTTGACTCGCGACAAGGCCAATGATGTGGTCAGCAAAGTACTGGAAGCCGAAGTCCTCCTGCGCGAACTGGCTTCGCAGTTCAGCCAGGCCTGATTTGCGCTCATAAAAAAGGCCCCGCACTCAACCGAGTGTGGGGCCTTTGTATTTGATCGTTCCCACGCTCTGCGTGGGAATGCAGCCCATGACGCTCCGCGTCACAGCCTCACGCAATACTCAAGCAGCCTTGGCCTTCGCCTTCCGCGGCTTCAAATACTTCATCAACCCCTGAAACCACATGACCAGCGCCGGATTCCCCTTCAGCTGGATCGACTTGTCCTGAATCCCCTGCATGAACGCCAACTGCTTGTTCTTCGCCTGCATCGTGGCAAACCCGAACGCCGCATCCTTGAAGGCAATCGCAAACGCCGGCTCCGCCACCACCCCGGACTTGCTGGTAATGCGCTGGTCCTTCACCACGAAATGCCGCGCCACCTTCCCGTCCAGAGTCTGCAGCTGAAACACCAGATCCTTGTCACCCAACTGCTGCTGGAACGCAGGATTTGTCCGACTGGCCTTACCCATCAACAGACCCAGCATCCACAGAAGAAAACGAAATTTCATGCGCACAGCCTCAAAAGGAAAATGAACGGCCGGGGGAGTGTAAGGGATTCGAACGGATTCGCCACTATCTTGGACGGATAGAAGACGATGCATGGCTTTTCTCGCATGATGACTACCAAGTCACGATTTCCGCCCCACAACCTGATCGTTCCCACGCTCCGCGTGGGAATGCCTCCCGTGACGCTCCGCGTCACACCATCCCCCCGTCCTACACCTGAAGAAACACATTCCTGTAGGAGCTGCCGAAGGCTGCGATCTTTCGGTCTGCTGCCCCGCAAACCTATGGGAAATTTCCTGCGAAGCGCCGGGATACCTATGAACTAGGCAGGCTGGGACATCACCGATAGCCTCTGTGTGTCACCGCAAAATCGGTGACTCGGACGTGCAAGTCCGGGCTCGTCATTCATCCGGTTATAGCTATTCACCATGCATTTTCCTATGCTCGCGAATCGTTATGGCGGCTGTGTGTGGGAGACCTTTGGGTCTGCCGGTTGCCGAGTCCGGTCTTGCACACCTATACACAGCTGCCACCCTTTCGAAGCAAGCGAAGTGGTGTCGGCTCCATGACTCGGTAAAATCACGATGATCAAACCAACACCCAATCCCCCCGAAATTCCAGAAAACCCGGAAACCTCCCCTTACGAATCCCTCGATTCAAAGAAACTCCACGAAGCCGCCGAACGCGCCCTCGACCACCACTTCAAACCCAGAACCACACGCCCCAAACGCCTGGGCGGCCTGTTCGCCCTCTGCCCCAACGCCGACGCTGAAGCCCTCATGGCCAACGCCTCCGAAGACCTCCTGTCCATCAGCGCTTTCGCCGCCAACCTGGCCGACGACCTCGACGGCCCCCGCCGCTCGATGGCGCTGGGTCTGAGCAGAATGGCGGACGGCGTGCGATTGATGGTGGAAGGCACGCTCGATCACATTGAGTTTCGGGAGTATCAAACACGGGGTTGATAGCCCATAACTGACGGAGGGCGCAATGAGTGCCCTCCGTCAATTGATCGCACTAATAGCATTTGCTCGGAGCGATTGGCTCAGTCACTTCCGATTGAAGTCGCTTGGCAGCGCTGAGACCTGACTCGTAGCCCTTGTCGGCGGCAAGCTGATAACAAGCCAAGGCACGAGGGATATCCTTCACGCCGAGATCGCCACTCTTCCAATAGTCACCAAGCGAAACGATTGCATGTGCTGATCCCATGGAGCTGGCGCGAATAAGCTCTTTCTCCACATCAGCGGGCCGCTGGCAGGGTCCGCTTCCAGCCGTGTCATTGCCAAAACAATAAAAGCTTGCCAGCCCCTCAGCTCCTCCTGGCGAATTAACCGCTGCCGCTTTGAAAAGAGCTTCAACTTTGCTGTATTCCAACTGCGGAGCCATACCCGACAGACTCAGCCTAGCCGCAGTCTCGCTGGAAACAGGATCGCCTGAAGCAGCCGCACACAGATAATTTTCCAATGCAGCCTCAAAAAGTTCTCCTGTCAGACGGTATTGCTCAAGACCACCCAAGCCAACAAATCCTTGCGCACGCTGTGAGCAGAAATTTTCCTCGCGACTCAATGAGCGAGTATTGGCTACAGAAAGCTCCTTTTCGGGAATCGACCAATCCTCAACCCCCTCAAGCGTCCAGCAGGCTTTGCGCGAAAAGTTGAAGATCTTGATATTGCTGTTTCCGGCACGTTTATCCACAACGTCAACGTGACGATCATCCACTCTCTCGATTTCTATCCCTTCGACTTTCCCATCAGGCACCACAGCCATTAAGGGAAACACCATGTCGCGCCCTACCTCCGCAGTGACGTGAGTCACTATCCGTCCTATATCCGACGTCCCCTTCAACACCAATAGCTTCACCGCTTGCGCAGTCAGTCGCTTTTGCGATTCGGCATTAGCGGAGAAGTATGGAAGAAACTGGGCGAAGTCTTGCGTCGGGCACGAGCCACGCCCAAATGCAGAGCCACCACCGCTATCGGACGCGATATTGTCCAGAAACACCGACCGCTCACGGCTCATGCTGGCGATGCAATTATTCACGGCCGCCACATGCGCCGAAGAGCCCGGCTCCGTCTCCAACGCATCGATCTGGCAATCGGTATCGCGTAGCTTGATCCAAGCGCGCTGAGCCTCCTGAACCGTCGCCTTTTGGCTTGCGGCAAGTACAGGATCGGTCTGATATCCACCTTCGAGCCGAACCATCAATTCTTGATAACTGGTATTCAACCGCGCATCTGCAGCAGCCTTGGCACTCACAGAACATCTTTCACTCTGGGAATTTGTAGTGATATCAACACATGCATCCTGGGCGAATGAATCCCCCCCGAACAGAGATAAACCGCAAAGCAATAAACTGCACAATAATGGAATAAAATATTTATTCACGGAAAATTCCAACGACAGATTTCGAAGGCATACTTTAAGTTGCACTTATTCATCAAGCGATATAGCCATTTTCAGAGTATATCCATTCAGGTAAACGACTGCTTCGCGTCCGTTTATATCGACAGGCGTAGGGTTATTAATCATTCCGTCATCAATGGCCGTTGCAATTTTCGTCAGCGTTTTATCCGCAACATTGGCACGCCAAATAGTCTCATTGCCATTTTTGAAGTAAAACGTCGGCCGGGATTTGCTCCAAATCGGACTATAAATATTCCAACCCACCTCCGGCCGGCCAACCGGAGCTATCGTCTCATATCCTTTGGTGTGCGAATAATACGCTTGCAACTTCCCATAATCACCACCCCAACCGAATGTCAATCCACTGACAGCGTTTTCATCAGTATTTGGCCACTGCTGGAACAATAAACTACTTTCAACCGGTGGCAGCTTGGAGCCGAGTTTATATACCATCCCCCGCAACTGATTTTTCGAAAGCTGCTGTCGATAGTAAAACGCCCCATCCAAGATTCCAGCAAACCTTTTCCCTTCGTCGTTCGAACCCAAATTCAAGGCACCGTCAAAGCCGATATCTTTTGCAATCGTGTGCAGCACGGGCCTGTCGTTGCGGTCAACGTACTCATATAGATTACCCCGGTACGCAATCATCGCTGGATCAAAGTGCCCTTCAAATACGATGACATACAACATGCCTGAAATTGTTTCGGCGGAGATTACAAATCGTTCAACAGCGCCTTTCTCATTGGGAAGCCATGCTAAATCAATGACCCTCCATGAACGCTCAAACTGTGCATAGGCTTTATCGCCCAACATCAACTTAATATCTTTCTGAGTCGGTCTAGGCGCAATAGCAACCGGTGACAGAAACTGAATCTGATGAACATAAGCATCCTCTAAGCATTCAACAGACTCACAAGAATTTCGCTCTGACTCGAGCCAATCACTCTCGATTACTTGAAAAGCTCGTCTATTCTTCAACGGCTTGAAAAATTCACTCAGCTTTTCATCCATTATGGACAATGAAGGAGAGCTACAAATTTTCTTTTCTACGCCCGTCGAAGCCTTGCCGCAATCGAAACTCGCGGAAAGCACGAACGAACTAAAAAACAAAAAGGTTAACGATAAAAAACCAGGAAACGAATAAATACTCTTCATTTAGTTGACCATCAAGTAAGAAGCGGGACAGATCTGTTTAAATACCCTACGAAGACCAAAGCCACTAAGCGCAACAAATAAATCCGTCCCCTTTAACTCATGGCTGCAGTCATCCTGCGCGTACGCTGCTGAAACAGGCAGCAGCACGGCCAGCAGGGTAAAAACAAAACGTTTCACTGTGTTCATCCTTGAGTCGTTCAGGCTTTGCGTTTGGCGAACCGGGTGACGCATTGCTTGGGTATGTTCATTTCCCAATAGGTGCTGAGCAACGCTTTACGTTTTTTATCGACACGCAAATTAACGAAACCATCGCCGCAGTCCGGTTTCAATTCTTCGAACGTGCCGAATTTTGCTTGGTAAATGAACACTCGGTAGTAGTCGTAAGTGCCCATGCCGTCATCAAGCTGCCAGACCGCGAAATCCTTGGCACCGTCAAAATTGAAATCATCGATCTGCACATGAAGTTCGTTTAAGGCTTCAAAATTGATTGTCCGCGACTCGTTATGCATTTCGCCTTTAACCGCGACGTTCAGCGTGGAGCCTTCGAGAACCAGCGTCGCATCGACGCCTTTGGTTGGGCTAAACGTCGACGTCTCGGCAAACGCCTGGAGGGTCCACATCAGGCCAAGCAGTGGTACCGCTAGATTTTTGAATTGCATGTACTCGCCTAACTTTCACTGACAAACGCGGCTCGTCTCAATTGCAGTTTTCCCGAGATTTCGCCGCCTGTGGAATACGTCCACCTTTTCCGTTTTTTGTCATTTGCGCGATGTATTCCTTATAAAGCGGACATGCGTCGGACCTCATTCCTATATCCCAATAGGCATCTGCCAAATTTAGTGTTGCAACGACTCTCTCCGGGAATTTTTTATGAATCTCCCTCAAAAGCAAAGCAGCTAAAACATTGTTTTTGCTGCGATACAAATAATAAGCATAGTCATTTAAAGGTCCGACATTATCATCAGCAACAATCAAAGTCAGCTCATACACCAGCTCTTGGGGAATGTTCCGCCTTAACTTATTCCCGCTATCATCGAGCCCATAAAACAATTCTCCTTTTTCACCCTGGGGAAGCTTGCTAAGGATATATTTGAAGTCTTTCCTGATTTCTGCAAGCTGAGCCTCATCACTCAAATAGCTAAAATTCGGTGCACCTTCGGAGAATTGAGAAAACGAAGTGCAACACGCTATACGCTGAACATTAAATTGCTGAGGAAATAGCAATTCAATTGGCGCCTTCTCACCACTCAAGGTATATTTTTCATCTCTACTAGGTTCCACCCAAGTTGATTTTTTATAGAGAACCCAATCTTGCTGCGCAGAACTCCATTTAAAGCTGAACTGCGTAATATCTGTATTACGAGTATAAAAATCCAGCAGCAACGAGAATTCACCTGGTAAATAACCTACAGACAACCCACCTTCTCCAAGCTCAAAATTTCCCGAAACAGACTTATTACTCCCGCCAATATCGATAGTGATTCGCGAAATTGTGCCGTCATCCTCGAGCGGGCTAACACTATACGGATCGCAGATTCCATCTCCATTCAGGTCAGCCTCGCAGCTAGAGCTCGCACTTGCCGCTGTTGCCATGAACGTGAGAATAAAAAAAACAGCTACTTTGATCATAAGGTCCCCCCAAGTGCGACGATACGCGCTTCCGCGTACTGTTTAGCTACCGATGCTATTCGTCCTGACGCATAGTAAGTGGTATTGGTATTACCACTAACAGACGAGTCCGAGTTATATAAATCCAAGAACCTTTTATATCCGATTATTGCTTGCGCAGCATCCGGTGTCTTCCCAGCTTTTCCACCCGCGGGATCGCTCCACAGACCCCAAGCAAAGGAAAACTTAGCTTTATTATATGCCTTGCTATCGAGCAAATCATATGCGCCAGATTTATTCAACTTCGCACAACCTTTAATATCCAAGGCTTTCAAAGCATTGTTCAAAAACAACAATCTTTCATCATAATGGTTCAAACCACCATTCACTAAAATCGTGCAATATATAAAATCATCTGCATCCGAGTGCGTGAGTATTTTTTTATAGTCAACCCAATACCATCCCGCCGACAGTACGCTATGCGGCAACTGACCGAGCTTGTTATAATTTGGCGCACCTATAAAACTCTCACCGGCAAACTGCCCATAGGCCTCATAATTGACTCTATGGGTAATTTGCATAAGACCACGACCAATGTAAGGGTGATATGTAGGCAAAGGTTTATCTGGATCGAGACCTTCTACTGTGTAGTGCAGATGTCCGCTCTCATGCAGCATTTGCGCAAGGATATGCGCCTTACTTATACACTTAACTACCCCAGACCTCTCAAACATCTCACCTAAAAGATCTGTATATTTATCAATATTAGCCTGAGTCGCTGAAGGATCGATCAATTTCATTTGATCTTTAGTAATGGTATCCGAGCAGCTACAGCCACCTGCATGTGCAAATGACGAAATCAGCCCAATAGGATGAATATGTTGCACACTCGCATTGCTGGTAATTCCATGCTGACCCAACAGCTTGCTCCACCAACTGAGCTTCTCAATTCGCGCCTTTTCTTCTACCCATTCTTTATGAGGTTCAGAATCGCTATGCCCAATTATTTCGTCTAGGGCATCCCACTTATCTTTTTTAAAGTCCCACTCATTTTCATAACGGGTGACCATTTGCGATATTGGCTGAGAGTACCAAGGTTTGTTCAATGCTTCTGCAATCTCAGTAGGAGCGATTTTTTTATCCCCGTCCCGATCAAGTATTTTATACAGCTTCTCGTTAACGGAACCCGCAATAGCCGCCTCCACGTTTGGCAAATAGCCTTCACGCTCCTGCTCACTGAGATTCTCTTGGGCATGTAAAAACGCTGCAAAGTGATCGGCATTGCTGGTGGTCTCTTCGATAAAATCGAAGCCATTCCACTCAAATGGTGAATGTCGCGAAATGACTATGTCTTGCTCCGCAAACCACCCATCAATCCCGTTACCGTCCTTGTCCCCCAAAAGACCATCTAGACGCCACCAATACGTGGTTGTCGTTGACTGCCCCATTGTGACTGTTTGTTTTATTTTTTTGTCCGCAGGTAGCGTCTCTAGCAATCCTACAGGGACATAAAAATCGTACCCCACATCATTCCCAGCGTCTGATGCTTTAGGAGGATTTGTAGCGTTCATACCTTGCACGTGAGTAATAAGCTTGGTGCCTACAGGTATTTTGACTATCGATTTCTCAGCGACGGGGGCCCCTGCGGCTTTAGCTTTACTCTGCTCAGTGAACGCCTTCACATCCTCACAGCTGAAAACCTCTAGGTGCAAGAGGTTCTTCGGAGCTGCATCTGAATGGTTCTGATACTTGCCAACATGCCCCAGAATCTCACCGGCTTTGATCTTGTATGTCGGAGAGAGAACAACAACATCTCCCATCGGGCTGTGCGGCTCACTCTTTGGCGTAAGTGACTGCAACCAAATAAACCCAGGAAGCTTCCCATCCGCGCCGGGCGCTAAGGCCGGAGTCGCCTGGCCACTGACGATTTCGGCGAGTTTACGAAAGTTGTTAGGTGTCGCTTCGTCACCAAGCCGTACTTGGGCGCCTGCTGGTAAGTGGCTAAGCGGGAGGCCGCTGGTATGGGCGCCGCGGATATTCGCTCCGTGCTGAGCGCCTCCAGGGACAGGATCTTGAGCTTCGTTACCCACAAAATACTTGCCACCTCCCAAATCTTTCAATTGACCCTTGTATACCCATCCGCCCGCAGGCAAGCCTGCGATTTCAGGACTAACGCTGATAACCGCAACCCACATTTGATTCGCTGGGGCAGGTTGTGTAACCACGGTCGTCCCCCGGGGCAAAACTGCCAAGACGGGAAAGTGCCCGGCGTTACCACTTCGCATCCGGATACCCAAAGGCTTGTCTGGAGCATTGGCCTTAACTTCATAAAGCCCCTTTCCCCAAAAGCCCGGCCGGTCTTTAAGCGTAGGGTTCGCTTTGTAACCCTCCCAATCCAGCAAGTGCATATAGAGGCTGAAAAACGTCAGACTTGGCCCTGCTACCGGCGAGCTTGCCGGGGCCGCCCCGGCTGCAGGCGTCGGAGGTGCCGGTAACTCAAGTCGATGCTTAACCAGCACAAACCCCGTCGAATAAACCGAGTGCGTCGAGCCAAAATCCGAAGTCGGATATTTCTCGTCAATACGGTAGGCGACGACTTCTCCATCAGCGATGCACCTGACCTCCGTCAGATCCTTCACCAACCCCGAAGCTTCATCGAAATGAACACCACCATGCCAAAGACCATTGGCTCCCAATGGGTAGTAACCATCTTGTGCTTTAGCTAAGGCTTTGTAGAACTGCTGCGGATCGGTCGCTTCGGCTGTCCCTACCTTCAGGGGATACGACCATTTTTGAATTTTGTTCGTTGTCTCTGTCATTACCAATTACCTGAATTCTGATCCTTGGTGGCTTGGATTGCCGTCGATGTCTTACCCGGAAAAATTGAGCATTCGTTTCGGCTTGCGTTTGACCTGTTCTTCAGGCGCATTCAACAACGCCTGATCCATCAAACTCCCCGCCTTGTCCTTATCCGCCGCCCCCGGCAGCACCGGCGGTTTGATCCCGATGCCAGTGCCCGCACCCGGCGAGCCGCCGGCATTGATCTTCACAACCGGCCCAACCACCGTCACACCACCGCCATCGAGCTTGATGAAACTGCCGCCGCCGAGAATCGTCAGTTCGGAACCGGCCTCGATGACGATCTTGTCTCCCGCCTTGATGTGTATCTCTTTGCCGACGCTGGTCAGTTGCGCCGTCCCGAGCTTCACATGCTGGCTCTCGCCGATGGTCAGGTGGTCGTCCAGCCGTGCTTCGATCTTGCGGTCGCTGATGGTGGTGCGGTGTTCTTCGGCCTTGAGTTCGGTGTAGGTGTTCTTCACCACGGTGTCGTGGCGTTCATTCCCGACCCGAATCTTCTGGTCGTGTTCGACGTTTTCGTCCCAGTCGCGCTGGGCGTGGATGAAGATTTGTTCGGCGCCTTTTTTGTCTTCGATGCGCAGTTCGTTGTAGCCACCGCCGCCCGGGGAGCTGAGGGTTTTGAAGACGCTGCGGGTCTTGTTCGCCGGCAAGGCGTAGGGCACCGGGTTTTCCTTGTGGTACAGGCAGCCGGTGACCAGTGGCTGGTCGGGGTCGCCTTCGAGGAAGGTGACGAGGACTTCCATGCCGATGCGCGGGATGGAGATGGCGCCGTAGCGGTCGCCGGCCCAGGAGCTGGAGACGCGCAGCCAGCAGCTGGTCTTGTCGTCGGCCAGGCCTTCGCGGTCCCAGTGGAATTGCACCTTGATGCGGCCGTACTGGTCGCAGTGGATTTCTTCGCCTTTGGGGCCGGTGACCATGGCGGTCTGGCTGCCGAGGACGCGGGGTTTCGGGTGTTCCAGCGCCGGGCGGTAGAACACGTCCCATGGGGTGGCGAGGAAGCGGTTGCGGTAGCCCTGGTGGAAGTCGTCCTTGTTGTCGGTGGTGTCGCTGGTCACCGATTCTTCGAGGACTTGCGGCTGTTTGCCTTCGTGGAAAATTTCGGTGAGCAGCCACAGGTCGTTCCACTCGCTGCGCGGGTGGTCGGACATTTCCATGAAGTGGCCGCTGACCAGTCGGGTCTGGTCGCCGCGACCTTCGGCCTGACGGTAGTCGGCGCGGTGGCGTTCGAGGGCGCGCTGGCTTAGGAACTTGCCGCGCGCGCGGTCGATGAAACGGCCGGGGTAGTCGTAGTCTTCGAGATCCGGTTCAGTGCTCTCGCCATCCGGTTTGTAGGCCGCTTCCATTTGCAGGCGCGGCTTTTCGAAGTCGTAGTCGCGGCGGGTGGTGCGGCTGGTGCGGGTTTCCAGGCGCAGCTTGAAGCCTTTGATCACCGGCTCTTCGGCGACCATGCCGCTGCCCTGCACGTACGCGGTCGGCTGGCCGAGGTTCGGGAACACGGTCTGGTCATCGCCGAACACCAGCAGGTGGCCTTTCTTGCTGTGCTGGAAGTGGTAGTGAATGCCTTCTTCTTCGCACAGGCGCTGCACGAAGTGCAGGTCGGTTTCGTCGTACTGCACGCAGTAATCGCGATCCGGGCACGGCTGGCTCAGCTGGAAGCTGTAGGCGTTGCCCTTGATGCCGTGCTCGTCGAGGATCAGCGCGATGATTTTCGGCGCCGACATCTGCTGGTAGATGCGCTGGTTGGTGCGGTGATGCAAGTATTGCAGCTGCGGCACCAGCGAAACCTTGTAGCGGGTCAGGCGCTTGCCGGCATCACCCTGGGCGACGCGGTAGATCTGGCCGTGGATACCGGAGCCTTGTGGATCGAGGGCGAGGAAGGCCTGTTTGTGCAGGAGCTTTTCCAGGTCCAGATCCGGGTTTTCGCTGACCAGTTCCAGGTCGAAACGGAACGGCTGGCTGATGCCTTCGGTGCCGGTGAACGACAGGACTTGCAGGTCGCCTACGTAGTCTTCGACCGTGAGGCTGAAGTGCGTTTCGTTAGCTGGGTTGAACATAGTGTGCTCCCTGTTCGAATGTCATCCGTTACGCCCTCAGCCGCAAACGCTGCAACCAGGACGAAGTGGCGCCCAAGGCGTCACGCAATTGGTCGGCAGAAATGTTGCGCTCTGCCGCGTCAAAGGCCAGCGCGGTACGCAGCGCGGGCCAACAGTGGGTCGGCAGATTTGCCGGGGCTTGCAGTTCGCGATCCAGGTGTTCGTCACGGGCCTGGGTCGAGGGCAAGCGGCGGAACGGGGGTTTGCCGCCCGCCAGTTCATAAATCACGCAGGCTACGCCGTACACGTCTGCGCTGGCCGACAACGGCTGGCCCTCGAGCAGTTCGGGGGCGGCGTAGCCTGGGGTCCAGGCGTTGAAGCGCTCGCGGCTCAGGTGCGGCAGGCCGGGCAGGATGCCCTCCTCGGCTTGCCCGAGACCGAAGTCAAACAGGCGCACGCCGTCTTCGCTGAGCATGACGTTGCTCGGTTTCATGTCACCGTGCAGCACGCCGCGACGGTGGGCGTAGGCCAGCGCGTCGAGCAGCGGCAGCGCGATGTCGCGCAGTTCTTTCCACGGCAGGCCCAGCGGCCGCTCGCAGAGCAGTTTGTCCAGGGTCAGGCCACGCATGAGCTCCATGGTGATGAAGGCCCGCTGGCAATCGGTGTCCACTTCGAACGTGTGCGGTCGCAGCACGTTGTCGTGACGCAGGCGTCGGGTCAGGGCGAACTCGCTGTAGAGCAAGGCACTGGCGTCCGGCGACTCGGCAAATTCTTCGCTGAGGATTTTCAGCGCAATGTAAGGATCGGGATCGCCGAACTGTTCGTGCAGCAGATCCCGGGCCCGGTAAACCGCACCCATGCCGCCGGCCCCGAGCAGACGCTCGAGGTGATAGCGGCCTGCCAGAACGTCCGGCAGTTCGCCGATGCTGGCCTTGGTCGGCGCCAGCGCGGGTTCGGCGTTGTGCTGCTTCGCGAAAGCGAAATAGGTCAGGTTATTGGCCTGCTCTTCGCTCATCAGCAAGTCGTCGACTGAGGATTCGATTTCAGTCATTGGCGGATCACCACGGCAGTCAGGTTGTCGCGCGCGGCACCCCGCAGGGCGCCGTCGAACAGACGTTCCAGCGCCACATGCGGCGCCGCCAGACTGAGCGCATTGCCGAGGGCATCACTGCTCAGGCCTTGATACAAACCATCGCTGCACAGCAGGAACACATCGCCCGGATACACCTCGAGTTCCAGCACATCCAGGGTCAACTGTTCCGCCGCGCCCACGGCCCGGGTCAGGGCTTGGGCGGCCGGGTGCGCCGCCGCCTGCTCGACGCTCATCTGTTGCTCGTCGATCAGCTGCTGCTGCAGCGAATGATCCTTCGACAGCTGATATAAGCGCTGCCCGCGCCACAGGTAGCAGCGGCTGTCACCGGCCCAGATGCAGGCCGCGCGATTACCTTCCACCAACAGCGCCACAACGGTGCTGCCCATGATGCTGTCGTGGCGTCCGGCAGTGACGGTCAACTCTTGCCCCAGGCGCCGGTTCAGCCAGTGCAGGCACTGGCGGATGGCTTTGAGGCGTTCGTCGAAGTCCTCGTGCTGCGGCAGTTCAGCCAGGCTGGCGACGATCAGCTGGCTGGCGATGTCGCCACCCTGATGACCGCCCATGCCGTCCGCGACCACCCACAGCCCATGCTGCGGGGTGTCGAGGAAGGCATCTTCGTTGCGCGACCGCACCTTGCCCGGGTCGGTTCGCGCCGCGCTGCGCCAGGGACTGGCCACCAGCATCAGAGCTGCACCGGCATACGGAAGGTACGCATCACGCCCATGTCGAACGGATTCGGCGTGCGCTGGCTGGTCAGCAGGTAGTTGGCGCGCAGGCCACCTACGTCGGCTTTCAGCACCAGCACGTCGCGACCGGTCAGGTACTCGGTCTGCATCAGGTCGAACAGACGGAACAGCGACCACGGGCCGGAGTTCTTCTCGATGCCGATCGGGCGCCCTGCCATCTTGTCCATGACCAGGCTGGTGCGACCGTCTTCAGCATCGGTCGGCCACTTGAAGCTCATGGGCAGAATCGGACCGTGGCGGTATTCCATGGTCTTGTCGCCAAATTTGAACTCCGAACGGCTGACCGCCGGATCGAGGGTGTACGGCTCAAGCTTGAACTGCACGGTCGGTTCGGCCGGGTTGATCGAGAAGAAGCTCTGGCGAATGTTCAGTGCAGCCGCCATCTGGTCGAGGAAGACCTTGGACACCGGCAGGCTGCGACCGTCGATGCTGCGCATCCGGTAGTTGCCCGGATCACCGCTGACGAACGGACGCATGTAGTTGTCGAAGAAGCGGTCGATGGTGCCTTGCGCCCGGAAAAACTCGCGGAAATCGCTGATCGCCACATCGCTGGTGCTTGAGGCGCTGAACGGATAGCGCTTGCTGATGGTTTTGCCATACACGCTGTACAGCTCGTTCTGATACCGGCCGTTCAGGTATTGGTAGGCATCGTTGAGCACCAGACGCCACGAGTCTTCGGCCAGCACGTTGAACCACACGCTCAGCGGACGCGGCAGACGGCCGGACGCATTGCGCAGGTTGGTCAGCGCATCACGCTGGCCGCTCATGCGGGTCTTGGCCAGTTCGAACGCGGCCTGCTCCGGCGTGCTGGAACGGGCCAGGCCCGCCAGTTGCAGTTGCAGGTCGTTGAGCGCGGTGAAGGCCGGGGTCAGGTCAGCGGCCGGGCCGTTGTTGTCGTCGAGCAGTTTATGCAGCGGCTCGAAGCGACGTTGCAGCGACTTCTTGGCAGTGTCCGGCAGATTCTTCGCCACGTTCATGGCCGAAGCCTTGTCGGCGACAGCGGAAGCGAGCTTGCCGACCTTGCCCAGTTTGCCCTTCTGGCCTGCCAGTGCATCGGCGGCGTCACCGGCTTCATCCACCGGTTCAGGAGCAGCCGGGAAACGAGTGTTCTCACGCACTTCGGTCAGCAGCGCCAGCACCGGCGAGTTGGCCGAAGTCAGGCCCGCCAGTTGCTCGGCGCCTTCACCGGCATCGCTGATCGGCGGCAGTGCCACCTGGCCAACCGCTTCGCTCCAATAGTTGGCGTAGTCGCGGAAGTACAGTTGCTCCAGCTCGACCATCAGGCGACGCAAGTCCATGTCGCTGATGCCCGCGCCTTCGCCCAGCACCCAGTTGTCACGCAGGATGTCGGTGACCAGCGATGCGCCCTGCACCGAGAAATACTGCTGATAGCCGGTCTGGGTGTAGAAGCCCGGAATCACGTATTCGGTGCCGATGAACAGCGAGCCCTGCGGCCCGAGGTGTTGGCTGAAGCGATAGTCCGGCAGGTTGCGCGCCTGCTCGCGGAGCATGCGGTAAACCACGTTTGCCAGCGATTCACTGCGCAGGACCTGACGCGCCTGAGTCACCAGTTGCTCGTTGAGCGGATAGATGAACGGCAACTCCAGCAGACGCTCCAGATGGGCATTCAAACCGTTCTGCACGGCGGTGTTGCCGGAGTAGCGCTGGGACCAGTCGGTGGCGACCCAATCCTTGAGCCACGCCGCGTCACGACGATCCTTCATGTTCAACATCAGGTACGCGCGCAGGCTGTTGATCAGCTTTTCGCGGTCCTTCATGTTGGCGCGGATCTGGCCTTCGAGCAGGGTGGCGACCCGTGGCAGCAATTGCTTCTCAAGCTCGCGCTCGTAAGCCTCCTTGACCACCGGATTGACGTCCTGGCCCTGATACAGACCGACGCGTTCGTGGTACGCAGCGTCGCCTTTCTTCGGGAACACCTGGGTCGCGGCGTAGCTGGTGTCGAGGGTTTTCAGCGTGCCCATGGCGTCATCGCGCGGCGACAGTGCCGTGCGTTGCTGGGTCCAGTTCTGCGCCAGGTTGCGCAGGTTTTCCAGACGCTCCCAGTTGGCCGAGAAACCGCCGGCCCAGAGCATGCCGAACAGTACCAGCGCGCCCAATGCACCGACGTACAACGCACGCTGACCCCAATGGATGCGGCTGCGCTCGCGCTTGTCCAGACCGGCCAGGTCGGACTCGGGGAAAATCACGCGGCTGAGCAAATGGTGGATGAAACGCGAACGACCGCTGCGCAATGTCGGCAGCACGCCGGCCCTCATGCCCAGACTCGCGCCGATACCGGCAGTGGTCGAATCCATTTCCTGAGTCAGATGCGGAGCACTGGTCAGATAGAAACCACGCAGCAGCGTCGCACGCTGGTAGCGGTTGCCGGTGAAGGCCATGTCGACGAACAGGCACAGGCGCTCGCCGATCTGGCCCATCTGGTGCGGGAAGTCGAGGATGCGGCCACGGCGCTGGGTGTCGCGCTCGGAGTGCATGCGCATGATCACCTGACTGTTGAGGCGACGCAGCAGCTCTTCGAACTCGTTGCGCAACACGGCCACGTCGGTGCCGACCTGATCCTTGCGGAAACTGGTCCCCAGCACCTGATCGCTTTCTTCGCGGGTCAGTTGGTCGAAGAACTCGTCGAAGCCCAGCAGCTTGTCAGCCTTGCTCAGCACCAGATACACCGGCACATCGACGTGCAGCTTCTGATAGACGTCTTGCAGACGCGCGCGCACCTGGCGGGCCAGGGTGTCGATGTCCTGCTCACTGCCACTGGTGAGGGTTTCCACCGGAATGGTCACCAGCACGCCGTTCAGCGGACGACCGCGACGACGCTTGCGCAGCAGTTCCAGCAGAGTGGTCCAGGCGCTGCCGTCGACTTCCGAATCCGGCTGGGTCAGGTAGCGGCCGGCGGTGTCGATCAGCACGCCGTGATCGGCGAAGTACCAGTCGCAATGACGGGTGCCGTGGGTGTCGCGGGTCAGCTTGCGGTCGATCTTGTTGATCGGGAATTCCAGCCCGGAGAAGTCCAGCAGGCTGGTCTTGCCGCTGGCCTGCGGGCCGATCAGCAAATACCACGGCAA
Organism: Pseudomonas sp. 1; assembly: GCF_056626735.1. NCBI lineage: Bacteria > Pseudomonadati > Pseudomonadota > Gammaproteobacteria > Pseudomonadales > Pseudomonadaceae > Pseudomonas > Pseudomonas sp. 1. The sequence goes on from NZ_JBWXMQ010000009.1 coordinate 196,687, forward strand.
GTCACTGCGCCAGCGCTCGCTGCGGCCGCGATACAGGCTCGAAGTCTTGAGGGTTTTCAGGGCTTCCTTGAAACGCTCCTTCAACTCCTTCTGCTCTTCTTCGATCAGTTCGTCACGGCGGATACGGTCCTGGCCGTCTTCGGTTTCTTCGACGGCTTTCTTGCGGATGCCGGCGCGCCAGCTGACGAAGACCATGGTCAGGCCCCAGATCAGGAACAGCACGGCGATGGTCAGCAAGCGCGAGGTGGAACTCTCCCAGAACTTGTAATCATCCACTGCCAACAACGGGCCGACGAACCACACCAACAGTGCCACGAACAGCACCAGCAACAGCGTCCAGACCCAGGTCTGGCGCAGGAAGGCGCCGATTTTCTTGAAAAACTTTTTCATCACACGTCCCTGTTTACGGCTGCGACTGCGGCTGGGCCGCGGCCGGATCAAGCGGCTGATAAGGTTGCAGAACGGTGTCGCGCTGCTCGCCCAAGACCCAGGCGAAGCCCGAATACATCATCACCAGACAGACGAAGGTGAACAGCACCACCATCCACGCCGGCACGATGCGCACCAGGTTGCGACGCTGATCGTTGAGGCCTTCCCACTGCGGCGACAATTCACGCGGCACATCGCCACGCAACTGGCGGATCTGCCGGTACAGGGCGTCGCGGATGCCTTCGAGTTCCAGCATGCCGCGTGCCTGCACGCGGTACTTGCCCTCGAAACCGAGGGACAGGCACAGGTACATCAGCTCCAGCATCGGCAGGTGCTTGACCGGGTTTTTCGACAGCCGATCGAGCAGCTGGAAGAACTTCTCACCACCGAAGGTTTCGTTGTGGAAACTACTGAGCAGGCTCATCTGCGACCACTCGCTTTCGTTGCCCCACGGCGTGGTCACGACGGCTTCGTCGACCACGGTGCAGAGCACGTAACGGGCGGCCATCACCTGGCTGCTTTCGGCGCCGTTGTGCAGGGCACGCACTTCAAACAGCTTGAGCCCGGCGGTCAGGCGCTCGTTGAGCGCGTAGAGGTCTTCGCGGGTGTCGCTGTGTTTGAGGCGCACCACTTCCGACAGCAATTCGGAAGAGGCGGCCACCAGCGAATTGAGGCTGATATTGAAGGCTTCCGCCGGGCGCAGGCGCGCGGCGTAGATCATCCGTTCTTCCAGTTGTTCAAAGCGCGGTGGCGCAGCGAAGTCGGTCAGCGGACTCGCCGCCGGGCCATGGCCCTGACGGTCGAGCAGGACGGTTTTGTCGTCCTGGTTGTGTTCCATGTCCTTGATCATGTCGGTCAGTTCCTGATGGCCCAGAATTTCAGTTCAAGCTCGGCGAATTCGCCGGACACGTGGAACGCGAAGCCGCCGGAGCGCTCGAGTTGCGCCAGGTCTTCGGAACTGAGTTCGAGGATGAAATAGGTTTTGTTGGAGTGGAACGCGATCTGCCGCGGGGCCACCGGCAACGGTTTGACCTTGATCCCCGGCAGGTGCAGGTTGACCAGTTGGCGGATGCGTTCCACCGGGCCGACCTTGAGGTGCGCAGGCAAGCGGTTGCGCAGTTCTTCGGAGTCGCAGTTGGCACTGGCTGCCAGCACGAACGACGCCGAGCCCAGCAGTTTGTGGTCGTGCAGCGGCGACACGATGATCCCGTACTGACGCGCTTGCAGGATCAGTTCGATAGCGTGCTGTTCCAGCACCATCGACAGTACCTGACGGATCGACTCCATCAGTTTGCGGAAGCTCGCACCCTGGTCGGCGTGGGAGTAACGGCTGTCCAGGCGCGGGCGTTTGCTGTCGCTGGAGAAGGTCGCCAGATCGCCGAGCATGGTCAGCAGCGTGCGGTACAACTCTTCCGGATGAACCTGCTCCAGACCCAGGTAGTGGCGCAGCAGCAGTTCGGTGCGGTTGATCAGTTGCAGCATCATGAAGTCGCCGATTTCCGCGCCACCGACCTTGCCGTTCGAACGGATGCGCTCGGCAATGGTGTCGCCCCGGTGACCGAGCATGCTGATCACTTCTTTCAGGCACGACAGCAGGTAGCTGGAAGCGTGGGCCTGAATGTAGGTCGGCACGAAATCCGGATCGAGGCTGATCACGCCGTCCGGCGTGGTGTCGAGCACGTCGCAGATTTTCAGCTTCACGTAGGCCTGGTCGCTCTGCTGCTCGCCGAGCAACAATTTGAAGTCCGGGCGACCGCAGCTGACCTGGCTGGCGGAATCATCACCGGCGTTGGAGTCGGCCACTTCGGCGTCATACGCGGTGTAGCGCGCCAGCACGTCCGACTGCTCCGGGCGACGGGCCTCGATGTGGTTACCGGTGACCAGCGGCAGCGCCAGGTAAACCGGCATGTTGCCGGTGTTCGGCGGAATGTCCAGGGCCAGCGGTTCGGTGTTGCCGCCGAGTTCGAACAGGCTGCCGTCCGGCAGGATCCCCGAGGCTTCACTGATCACCAGTTTGCCCATGTTGAGGAACTGCAAGTCGATCTCCAGATTCAGGAAACCCCAGGTGTAGCCGCCCAGCAACTGGGTGCGGGTCTTCATCTGGTGATCGTAGTAGCGGTCGTTGTGCTGGAAGTGCTGCGGACGCAGCAGCATGCCTTCCTGCCAGATGACTTTATGGGTATTCATGGTCAGTCATCCGCCTTGGCGAGCACTTCGTTGGTCTTGCGGATACCGGCCTGATCCAGAGTCAGATCGGCTTCGGTGACTTCCAGCGGCGTGATCGGGAACGTGTGGCGCCACTTGGTTTCCGGCAGGTCACGGTACGCGGCGAGGATGCCGATGAAGCGACTGCCCTCCTCCACGCTGAGTTTCAGTTCCACGGTTTCACCCGGGCGCAGTTCGAGTTCTTCGCTGGCCACCAGGTCCGGGTTGAGGGATTCCTTGGCGCGCTCGTAGAGGCTGAAGAAATCGGCGTTCTCGAACGTCACCGGGTGCTTGAGTTCGAACAGGCGCACCACGATCGGCGACGGACGACCGTTGAGGTCCGGGTTCAGCTGGTCGCTGCCGGTCAGCTTCAGGTTGATCTTGGTCACTTTCGAATACGGCGACAGCGACGAGCAACCGGCGAGCAGCACCAACAGGGTGAGCGCGGTCAGCGTCTTGAAAAAAGCGGTCGAGCGGCGAGACATGCGCATCATCCTTGGTGGTCGGTGTGGAGGGTGGAGATCAGGCGGATCTGTTCTTCGTAGGCCTGGGCGAAGTCGCGGGCCAGCAGACGCTCGCTCCAGTCGTCGTCCTGACGCAGCGCATGGTGATAACGGTTGAACGCTCTCCAGCGCCCGCCGGCGGTGGCGAGCAACGGCTTGTTGTCACGCTCGAAACGCAGGGTCAGTTGCTCTGGCGAGAAGTGCTCCAAAGTGCCGCGCACCGCCGCGCGGCTGGCGGTCAGCAGCGCTACCTGATGCGCCTGCAAGTCGCGGAAAGCGCGGGAGATCGCCTGCTCGGCCGGCAAGTGACCCGGCTTGTGCGGCTGCAACAGGATGTCCAGCGCTTCGCTCGGGTCGACGGCGAATTTCAGCGGGTTCTTGTTGGTGCCTTGCACGGTGGTCTGGGCCAGACGCAGTTCGTTCTTCAGCTCCGAACGGGTGCGCAAGCTCTGTTGCAGACCGCCGATGCTCTGGCGCAGCAGACGTGCAGCGTTCAGCGCGAGGGCTTCTCGCTCGTCGTGGCTGAGGTTCTTCACGTTCACGCCGAGGGCTGCGCCGAATTTATCCCAGAAGGTTTCGCTCTGACGCTCGACCGCTTTCGGCGCCGGCGCAGGTTCTGGCGTGGGCTCGACGATCAGCTCCGGCACCATCAGGCTTTCCATGTCGATGCGCGCGTAGTCGGCGCGCTGACGGGAGTCTTCAGGGTCGGTCACCGGTGCGAGCATTTCCTCGAACTCCGAGTACACGCGCTCTTGCTGCTCCAGCGACTTCAACGGGTCGAGGTCGAGGAACGCGTCGTCCGGAATGATGCTGCCAGCGGCGCGGGGCAGGCCGACTTCACCGTCGAAGGTCGCCGGGTCGCGCACCAGGCGCGCACGAATCTCGAAGTCGCCCAGCACGTAGGTGCTGCCGTGCTCGATGCGTACCGGTTCGCCCTTGTGCAGGCGTGCGCCGCTGTCGCCGTCCTGAACACCGTTGCTGCTGGTGTCGGTCAGGAAAAACGTGCCCTCGCGATAGCTGACGATCGCGTGATGATTGGACAAGTGACGCTTGCGGTCAGGGATGATCCAGTCGCAGTCCTCGCCCCGCCCGATCACGCCGCCGGCCTGTTTGAAGGTCCGCTGGCACAGCTCGGTGGGCACGAACTGCTTGGTGTTCAGCATTTCGAAAACCAATTCCATGTTTGATGCTCCTTGCGGTCACTTGCCGCGATTGACCGCCTGCGGATCACCCAACGGGCGGTAATCGTTATCGTTGAATTTGTAATTGCCGCTGCAACCGCCGAGGCCGCATAGAACGACGAGGGTCAGCAGGACAGCGTGCCAGTGACGAACAGACATCAGAGGGTCTCCAGGTGTAGACAAAGCACAAAGCGCCGACCCTCGCGGGCGGCGCTGAAACAGGTTTTCGAGGTGAATCCGACGGACTTTCGCCTACCCATCGAAATCACCCAGATTGATGTTCAAGCGGCCGAGCCGGTACAGCAGCGTGCGGCGTGGCAAGCCCAGTTCGCGTGCGGCGAGCGTCTGGTTGCCGTCGTTCTTGCGCAGGCAATCGAGCAGCAGATTGCGTTCGACCGCTTCCAGTCGTTCGCGCAGATTCAGGCCGCAGTGGTCTTCCGGCGCCGGCGTCAATTCCAGGCGCAGCGAGAAATGCTCGGCCAGCAACTCGCCGCCCTCGCACAACAACACCGCGCGCTCGACCAGGCCTTTGAGTTCACGCACGTTGCCGGGGAAGGTGTAACCGGACAAATGTTCCAGGGCCGCGTCCGACCAGCGCACCGGATCACGTTGCAGGAAGGTGCAAGCCTTGTCGGCGAAGTGTCTGGCCAGGTCGAGGATGTCGCCTTCGCGCTGACGCAGGGCCGGCAACTCGATCGGGAACTGCGCGAGGCGGTAGTAAAGGTCCTCACGGAATTTGCCTTCGCTGACCAGCACCGACAGATCGCGGTGCGTCGCGGCGATGATGCGCACGTCGATCTTGTGGGTGTCGTTGGAACCCAGCGGTCGGATCTCGCCTTCCTGCAGAACACGCAACAACTTGGCTTGCAGCGACAGCGGCATGTCGCCGATTTCATCGAGCAACAGGGTGCCGCCGTTGGCCGCGTCGAACAGCCCGGCGCGGTCGCGATCGGCACCGGTGAACGCACCTTTGCGATAGCCGAACAGCTCGCTTTCCAGCAGGTTTTCCGGGAATGCCGCGCAGTTCTGCACGATGAACGCCTGGGATCGGCGCGGGCCGCAATCGTGGATCGCCCGCGCGACCACTTCCTTGCCGGTGCCGGTCTCGCCACGCAACAGCACGGTGTACGGGCTGTGCAGGACTTTGCTGATCAGCGAATAGGTCTGGCGCATCGCCGCGCTTTTGCCGATCAGGCCGTAACCGCTGGCGCTCGGCAAACTGCGCACGACCGGCGCGGCCGCATCCACTGGCTGGCGCAGGCGTTGCAGCAAATGCAGCTGACCCAGCACGAACGAGCCGAGCTGGCCGAGGGAATCGGCGAAGCCTTGCAGGTCGACATGCCGACGGCTGGCGCACAGCAACAGACCCTCGACGGCCTTCTGCTGATTGACCAGCGGCACGCACAACAGTGATTGCCAAGGCGTGGACGACGCCGGCAGAAAACTGGTTTCGTGCAGGCTGCCGCCCAGGTCGTCGAGGCAAACCACGCGGTTCTGGCACAGGGCGAACTGCAACAGTTGCTCGCCGTTGTAGTCCGCCGGCAGGCTCGCCGCGCTGCGCGGTTGCAGCACGCCGTCGAGGCATTCGGCATTCATCCCCAGCGACGTGTGCGTGGCGTCCAACAGGTACAGCTGCGTCAGTTCGCAACCGCTCAGCCCGGCCAGACCGCGCACGAAGTCACCCAGCAGCGCAGCACCGTCCGCCGCGCGCGACAGGCTGGCGAACTGCGCCAGCAAGGCTTCGGCATAGACCAGTGGCTGCGGCACTTGAGTGAACATCACACTCACCTCAGGCGAACTCGCAGGTCACACCGGCTTCGCCGTCAAGCGTCGCATGCACGCGCTTGAGGCTTTCACCGGTGGCCATGGCATCGAGCAAGCGGTCGGCCACCAGCGGCAGCACGTGCTGGTCGAGCAAATGGTCGATCAGGCGCGCACCGCTTTCGCTCTGCGTGCAGCGCTCGGACAGGTGATCGACGAGGTTCTGGCACCAGCTGAAATCCAGTTGGCGACGGTTCAGACGCTCGCCCAGACGACCGAGCTTGATCTCGATCAGCTCGCGCAATACCGGGCCGCCGACCGGGTAGTACGGCACCACTTTCATCCGCGCCAGCAGCGCCGGTTTGAAGTGTTTGCTGAGCACCGGGCGAATGGTTTCTTCCAGCACTTCGGCGGTCGGACGCGCGCCGTCTTCGCAGAGGTCGCTGATCTTGTCGCTGCCCAGGTTCGAGGTCATCAGGATCAGCGTGTTGCGGAAATCGATCTCGCGCCCTTCGCCGTCGTTGGCCACGCCTTTGTCGAAGATCTGATAGAACAGGTTGAGCACGTCCGGATCAGCCTTTTCGACTTCATCGAGCAGTACCACCGAATACGGTTTCTGGCGCACGGCTTCGGTGAGCATGCCGCCCTCGCCGTAACCGACGTAGCCTGGCGGTGCACCGATCAGGCGGGAAACGGTGTGTTTCTCCTGGAACTCGGACATGTTGATGGTGGTGATGAAACGGTCGCCGCCGTACAGCAGGTCGGCGAGCGCCAGGGCCGTTTCGGTCTTGCCGACGCCACTCGGGCCCACCAGCAGGAACACGCCAACCGGTGCGTCAGGCTTGTTCAGGCCGGCAGCGGTGGCGCGCATCGAGCGATCCAGCGCGTGCACGGCTTGTTCCTGACCCCGGATGCGGGTGCGCAGGTCAGTGGCGAAGCTTGCGACCTTGGCATTGTGTTCACGGGCCAGTTGCGCCAACGGCACGCCGGTCCAGGCGCTGATCACTTCGGCCACCAGACGCGGGCAGACTTCGAAGCTGACCAGACGCTCTTTGACCTGCGCAGCCGTCAGCTCGCTGTGAGTCTTGTTCAGCTCGGCCTCCAGCGCTTCGACGCTCTGGCCTTGCACGACTTCGACAGCGCGAGTTTCGATCACGGTGCCTTCGGCGTCCTCTTCAACACTGACGGTCGGCTCGACGGCGGCGGCTTCGCGAGCCTTGGCCAGTTGCTGACGCAGCTCCAGCAGGCGCTCGGCCAGTTGCTTCTGTTCGGTCCACAGGGTTTCCAGTGCGACCATTTCGCCTTCGGCTTCGTCCAGACGCGCCTCCAATGCCTCCAGCGCTTCGTGGTCGATCAGCAGACCGGCTTCGGCATCGCGGCGCAGGGCCTGACGCTGACGGCCACCTTCAGCCAGTTCGCCACGCAGGCGCTCCAGGCTTTCCGGGGCAGCAGCGAGGCTGATGCGAACGCGGGCACACGCGGTGTCGAGGACGTCGACAGCCTTGTCCGGCAGTTGCCGACCAGCAAGGTAACGGGCGGACAGTTCCGCTGCCGAGACCACCGCGTCATCGCGCAAGTAGATGCCGTGGCTCTTCTCGTAAACCTGCGCCAGGCCACGCAGGATGGTGACGGCTTCGCTCACGGTCGGTTCGTGCAGTTGAACCGGTTGGAAACGACGGGCCAGCGCCGGGTCTTTCTCGAAGTATTTCTTGTACTCGGCCCAAGTGGTGGCGGCGATGGTGCGCAGCTCACCGCGAGCCAGCGCCGGTTTCAGCAGGTTGGCCGCGTCGGAACCGCCGGCATTGCCGCCCGCGCCGATCAAGGTGTGGGCTTCGTCGATGAACAGGATGATCGGCTTCGGCGAGGCCTTGACCTCGTCGATCACGCCTTTGAGACGACGCTCGAATTCACCTTTGACGCTGGCGCCAGCCTGCAACAGGCCCATGTCCAGCGACAGCAGTTCAACGCCCTTGAGCACTTGCGGCACTTCACCGGCCGCGATGCGCGAGGCCAGTCCTTCGACGATGGCGGTTTTACCGACACCGGCTTCACCGACCACGATCGGGTTGTTCTTGCGGCGACGGGCGAGGATGTCGACCATCTGGCGGATCGCACCATCGCGGCACAGCACCGGGTCAAGTTTGCCGTCGCGGGCCTGTTGGGTCAGGTTGTGGGTGAAGCGCTCCAAAAGGGATTCGCCCTGGGCGGCCGGTTTGCCGTTGGCCGCGGCCTGAGGCTGTTGCGACAGGGCGAATTCTTTCAGCCGATCGATGTTCAGTCTGGCGAGCAACGGCTGGTAGCGGCTGCCGGCGTAGCGCATCGGATTACGCAGCAGCGCGAGGATCAGCGCCGCGTCTTCGACCGAGGTCTGGCCCAGTTCAAGGTTGGCCACCAGCAGCGCGTCCTGCAGCCACTGCACCAGCTCCGGGGCGAACACCGGGTTGCGCGAAGCGCTGTGCTCGACCCGCGATTGCAGCGCAGCGCTCAGTTCGCCGGCATCAACGTCGGCATCCTGCAGCGCGCGGGAGAGCAGACCGTTCGGGCGCTCCAGCAGGCCAAGCAGCAAGTCTTCGACCAGAATCTTGCTGCCGCCACGGGCGACACAGCGCTCGGCCGAACGCTCCAGATCGCGACGGGTTTCGGCGTCCAGCGCCTGGATGAGTTGTTGCAGGTCTACGTTGATCATGGCTCACGTCCTTAATGAATTTTGCTGCCCAGGGTCACCACGCCGTCTGCTTTCTCGCAGCCCAGCCAACTGGTCCAACCCAGGCGACAGTCGTTCTTCTCGCCAATGCGCAGTTCGCGGATTTCTTCCGGACGCAGCACCAGGCGAATGTCGTAATCGAGCGGGTCACGCAAGGTGAACCGAACCAGCGCGCAGAGCGGCTGGTAACCGAAACCGATGGGCAGGAATTCGTGGAATCGCTCCCAGTCGAGTTCGGTGATGTGAATGCGGAATTTGCCGCTGCGATCGCGCACCTGTTCGCCCAGCACCAGGTCTTCACCCAGCACGCTGTTGGCGAAGCCGAGGCGGTTGCGCTGTTCTTCGAGAATTTCCACGCGGCGCTCGATGCACTGCTCGATGACCAGGTCTTCGTGTTTGAAGTAGTAACGCAGCACCGCTTCGATCAGCGCCGCCGAGTGCGCCCGCAGACTGAGCAGGCCGAGGTACGGCAGCAGGCGTTTCCAGTTCAGCTCCTTGGCCTTGCGGATCTCGTCGCCGCCGAGGCCGATCAGGGCAAACAGGTGCGAGGAGAACGGGTCGACCGCGCCGCTCTGGAAGCTCGCGCGATAGCGATACTTGCGCCAGATCGGCAGCATCAGTCGTTGCAGGCGATGGTGGAACAGGTCGAGGAAATTGCGCGTCGGGTTGCCGTCTTCGCTGTCGCCCAGGGCTTGTTCGCCATAGAACGCCGGCAGCGGCGAGCCGGAACCGACCAGGCCGATCAGGTTGAATCGCAGGCGCGCGCGCATCTGCCCGTGCTCTTCGAAAAACTCCACGCGATCGACATCGCTGCGCGGAAACCCGAGGCTCGGGTTGGCCTGGAATTCAAGCTGGTCGTACAGGTCGTCTTCGCTCAGGTACGGGTGCGCATCGCGCAGCCGGTCGATCACCAGCAGCACGGCCTGAAACAGCGAGTACTCGCGTATTACCTTCGTCAGCCCGCTTAAAGCAGGGGCTGCAGGCCCATACGTGGTGTCCATTGGTACACCTCTCCCTGTGTGCTTTTTACCCGCAGCTCGTGGAATGAATTGAGACTGGCGTAAAGCGCGAAAAACTCGTTGAGAACCGAGGCGAAGACGAACAAGTCGCCCTCACCGATATACCCTTCCGGGTCGATGGTCAGTTCGGTGCGCAGACCGCGCACCGGCAGACCACGGTGCAACCGGTCCACGTGGTGATGCTTGATGTGCTTGAGGCCGCCGAGCAGGCGCTTGCTGACCTTCTCCGCGTGCTGGTCGTAGTAGCGCGGCAGGTCGTAGGTTTCGAGAATCACCTTCAGTGCATTGACGTCGGCCAGCGACAGATAGTTGAGCGACATGTTGCTGATCAGCTTCCACAGGAAGTCACGGTTCAGCGGCGGCGCGAAACTGGAAGTGGCCGGGGTGATGTTGCGGAAACTCAGAAACTCCGGGGTCTCTTCGCAGGCCATGCAGATCTGCCCGAGCTTGAGTTTGCGCGGCAGGTTCTGGTTGGTGCAGACCAGCTCGATCGACAGGGTTTCGTGGGCTTCGGTGTGGCGGATGCCGAAGCTCAGGTAGGTGTCGAGACCGTCGTGCAGCAACGACGAACGCTGGCGGATGCTGTAATGCGGACGGCTGTTGGGCACGTCGAAACTCGGGTCATGCTCGAAGGATTCGAACGGCACGTACTCCTGATATCCGAGGCCGCCGGGCTTCCAGCCGGTCACGGTTTCCACCGAAAACACGCCGCAGTTTTCCAGATCGTATTCGGCCGGCAGCAGCAGGTATTCGTCCTGTTTGCCGTCGAGGCGGATCGGCAGTGCGTCGTGCTTGAACAGGTTGACGATCGGCGTGCAGAACAGCTTCACGTTATCCGTCGTCGGACGCATGCGCATGATCCCGCTCTTGCGGATGTCGAAGCGCAATTCCAGGCCGCGCATTTGCTTGAGGGTGTCTTCCGGCAGCGCCTTGAGGATGTCCAGACCGTGGACATCGACGAACAGGAACTTGTCCTGGAAAGCGAAGTATTCCTGCAGGTAGCGATAGCCGCGGAAGGTGTTCAGCGGATACGGGATCAACGCTTCTTCTTCGGCAAAACCCACTGGCTTGACCCGGTCACCCGGAATCTTGAACGCCATCGGCTTGCCGCTCACGCCATCGATGGGCTTGCCGGCGCCGTCGAGGGGGATCAGTTCGATGCCGTCGAGGTTGCGCAGCAGGCTCAGGTAGAGCATCTGGCTGATGTAGCGCTCGCCGGCAAAGTGCAGACGCAGCTTGCTCAGCTCCAGCTCGCCGAGGTGGCCGTCGGCGCTCATCTCCAGGCGCAGGCTGAGCAGCGAACCGTCGCCCTTCACCGAGTAGTTGAGCGCAGCCAGATCCAGCGCCATGACTTCAGTCGGATAGCAGGTGCGGAAACGGCAACGCACGTCTTCGATCGGCACGCTCTCGACCGGCGTATCACGCTCGACCTTCAGCGCCGGCCCGGAACGCTTGAGCGGATCGAACTGCAGAATGCTGAACGCCGGCAGCGGGCGCATGTAGTTCGGCCACAGCAACTGCATCAGGGAATGGCTGAGCTCCGGCAACTCGTCATCGAGCTTCTGGCGCAGACGCCCGGTCAGAAACGCAAAGCCTTCCAGCAACCGCTCCACATCCGGATCCCGCCCGGCCTGCCCCAGGAACGGCGCCAGTGCCGGACTACGCTCGGCGAAACGGCGGCCCAGTTGGCGCAGTGCGGTGAGTTCGCTTTGGTAGTAGTGGTTAAAGGACATGTCTGGCTGCCTAGCTATTGATTCGTTTTATTTGCAAACTGAAACTACTGAAAGCGTTAATACGAAAAAAAGAAAACATTTCATTTAGTACTCCGAGCCAACAATAATCTTTCAAACTTGTTAGCCACCCATATCGCCAGAGCAGTCAGCCCACCCGTTAAAACGCTATAAGCCGCCGCGCGAACAGGGTAAAGCGGCAAAAGATAAATCAATATCAATGCAACCATTAAAAAAACGATGCTAAATTTAAATATCCGCCCTGGAATCAAAGCAACAACTAAATTTACAAAAACAAATAGATAAAAGACCATATACATGGCAATCCCGACAGAAGCGCCACGCGAAGTCAAACCACCAAATAAAACCTTATATAGCGAAACACCATAGTAATTAACAACGACATAAATTACGCAGGCAAAAAAATGCACTGATAGGCCCGCCGCCAGCCTCGCCATCATCTTTTCCACTCTCCATACTTATCTACAGAGCCTTGCGTGATGGAGCTTCTTAACTTCTGATCGGATGTGCCGAGATAAACCGTGCTGGTCACCACTTTCTCGCGATAGCCCATTCGCCCAGCAAATACCCTTACCGTTTCAGTACGTAGTTCAAAGTTCTCCGAAGCCCATAAAGCCCCACGCAGCACCATGTAATTATCGTATTCGTTGGTTTTGTCCTCCTTTGGGAATATAGGAACACCGTCACCATATTTCATACCGGTTTCAACGGTTTTCTTAATAGCGGCTTCCAAAGATTTGGTTTCTTCCAGATATAAACGGTAGGTATCGGTCGCAAACGGTATTTGCCCAACCCCATCACCCCAATAGGGCTCACCATCGATCATGACCAATATAAATCCGGCACCACCCTCAGAACTATTTTTCCAATCACCAGGCATTGTCGGAGCAAAGCTAATTGACATCCTATCAACAATTGCAAATTTAATAATTTGCGACCAGTTAAACTGCTTATAGGCATTATAAGCGTCTGTGCCAGCAGTTTTAGACTCGGGATTCACCCAAATTTTCTTCCGATAATTATCAGCCAGAGGTTCAAACCATTGAATTGCTTCCGCATACAGTTTCTCAGCTTTCATGATTCTGAACTGAACATCTGAAGCATTCGGTTTTAGAGCAAAAAGAGGTACCCCATTCCCTCTGGTTATTAGCCAGACGTGAGGCAATGGAATCTGTTTCGGTTTTTTATCTTCACTCGGCGTAGTTTCGGCTTTGATTTTCAGTTCCGTTTTTCCATCGGAAGTTTCGAAAATGTGAGCAACGCCGTCGATGACAATAGAAGTTTCCACGCGATTACTCCGACGACACGTAGATGGTAACCATCTCGCCTTGTTTTCCAGTGGAGAAACACCCTGTGCCTCCCGCCGCCGATGAACATCCTGCTTTCTCTAAGCCACTGTCAGAAACTATTCTGTAATTCAGGTTTGCTACTGGCTGTCCATCCGCTGTATGGAAAGAAAAAACGCGGTTGAAAACTCCAGGAATGACTAATGGCTCCGGCGGCACAAACGGCGCCGGCGAATGCGAATTGCCGATAATCACCGTCCCGGAGCCGGCAGTGACCTTGTTGCCATGGGCCCCGACCGAACCAACGGTGGCAGCCGGCTTGCCGTTGATCAGAACCGTAGTCGCAAGGTCGCCGACCAACGCGCCACCACACGCCGAGGCATCGCCCTGGCGAGCGGCCGGGAGGCCGTCGAAGAACACGTCGCCAGAACCGGCGGCGATCGGGTTGGTGCCGTGGCCGGGGAGCGGGCAAGCAGTGGGGTCGGATACGCGTGCTGCAGGTTTGCCAGACATCGGGATTCTCCTTAGTTGACCTTCACTTGACCGCTGCCATCCAGGCGCGCGGCGAAACTCACCTGACGCTTGAAACCCTCGACTTCCAGCAGGCCTTCGATGCTGAAGGCCAGGCGGAGCTGGTCGTGATCACGCGGCAGGGAAATGACACGCACGTTGCTCAGGCGCGGTTCGTAGGCTTCGATGAAGCTTTCGATGGCCAGGCGGGCCTGACTCAGAGAGTCGTGCAGGCTCAGGCGCATGTCATTGAGATCGGGCAACCCGTAGTCGGACAGCGTTTGCACGCTGCCGGCCCGGGTGCTGAGCATTTTGGCCAGATGGGCAGCCACCGACGCCATGGCAGAAGCCTCGAGGCTCTTGCCCTTGCGTAGTTCCGCGTCGCCGTTGAGGCGTTCGAAAAGGCTGCCGTATCCGTCCATGAGTCGCTCTTACTCTTTGTCCAGCTTGCCAACCAGCGACAGGGTGAAATCGGCACCCATGTACTTGAAGTGCGGGCGCACGTTCAGGCTGACGCGGTACCAGCCCGGCTCGCCTTCAACGTCGCTGACGATCACTTGCGCAGCGCGCAGCGGACGACGGCCACGCACTTCGGCGCTCGGGTTTTCCTGGTCGGCCACGTACTGGCGGATCCACTTGTTCAGTTCCAGTTCGAGGTCGGTACGCTCTTTCCACGAACCGAGTTGCTCGCGCTGCAGCACTTTCAGGTAGTGAGCCAGGCGGTTGACGATCATCATGTACGGCAGCTGGGTGCCGAGCTTGTAGTTCAGCTCTGCCGCCTTGCCTTCTGCGCTGATGCCGAAGAACTTTGGCTTCTGCACCGAGCTTGCGGAGAAGAACGCCGCGTTGTCGGAGCCTTTACGCATGGTCAGGGAGATGAAGCCTTCCTCGGCCAGTTCGTATTCACGACGGTCGGAAACCAGAACTTCGGTAGGAATCTTGGTTTCGATTTCGCCCATGCTTTCGAAGTGGTGCAGAGGCAGGTCTTCGACCGCGCCGCCGCTCTGTGGGCCGATGATGTTCGGGCACCAGCGGAATTTGGCGAAGCTGTCGGTCAGCTTGGTACCGAAGGCGAAAGCGGTGTTGCCCCACAGGTAATGCTCGTGGCTGTTGGCAACGTTTTCCTTGTACACGAACGACTTGACCGGGTTCTCTTCCGGGTCGTACGGGTTACGCAGCAGGAAACGCGGAACGGTCAGGCCAACGTAGCGGGAGTCTTCCGAGGTACGGAAGCTCTGCCATTTGGTGAATTGCGGGCCTTCGAAGTGATCTTTCAGATCCTTCAGGTCCGGCAGACCGGTGAAGCTTTCCAGACCGAAGAATTTCGGGCCGGCAGCAGCGATGAACGGCGCGTGGGACATGCAGGCTACGCTGGACACGTACTGCATCAGTTTCACGTCCGGCGAGCTTGGGGACAGGTAGTAGTTGGCGATGATCGCGCCAACCGGCTGACCACCGAACTGGCCGTATTCAGCGGTGTAGATGTGCTTGTACAGGCCCGACTGCATCACTTCCGGCGAATCTTCGAAGTCGTCCAGCAGGTCGTCCTTGGAGACGTTGAGGATTTCGATCTTGATGTTTTCACGGAAGTTGGTGCGGTCGACCAGCAGTTGCAGGCCACGCCACGACGATTCCAGCGCCTGGAAGTCCGGGTGGTGCAGGATTTCGTCCATCTGACGGCTGAGCTTGGCATCGATCTCGGCGATCATGCGGTCAACCATGGCTTTCTTGACCGGCTCACCGTTGTTCTGCGGCTTGAGCAGCTCTTCGATGAACGCCGACACACCGCGCTTGGCGATGTCGTAGGCTTCGTCGTCCGGCGTCAGGCGGGTTTCGGCGATGATGCTGTCGAGGATGCTGTATTCGCCGTTTTCTGCGGCGTTCTGTTGTGCTGCGCTAGTGCTCATTGTGTTGGCTTCCTTGGCTGCTGGAGTCTCAAGCGTCCGGGGCTGCGGCGTTCAGGCCCAGCTCACCGAGTACGCGACCGCGGGATTCATCGTCGGCGAGCACGCCTTCGATGGCTTTACGGAACGCAGGTGCGTTACCCAGCGGGCCTTTGAGGGCCACCAGCGCGTCACGCAGTTCCATCAGTTTTTTCAGCTCAGGCACTTGCTCGACCAGGCTGGCCGGGTTGAAGTCCTTCATGGAGTTGACGCGCAGTTGCACAGCCAGCTCGTCGGCCTCGCCATCTTCCTGCAGACGGTTCGGCACGCTCAGCGTCAGACCCAGCTCTTGCTTGGCCAGCACTTCGTCGAAGGTCATCTTGTCGATGCTGATCGGCTTGCGATCCTCGATCTTGCGATCGTCCTTGCGGTGGGTGTAGTCACCGATTGCCAGCAGCTTCAGCGGCAGTTCAATCTCTTCCTGAGCACCGCCGGTGGCGGGTTTGAAGGTGACGTTGATGCGTTCCTTGGGGGCTACCGAGCCTTCTTTGGCCATGGCTTTTCTCCTTGCGGTTGTGGCCCTGGGGCCTATTCGAGTACCACTTCGAGATCGAGGTGGCACAGCCTGCGATAAATCTCTTCCTTGCGTTCACGTACGGCATGGTTCTGCGGCAGCAACTCGCAGCAACTGTGCAGCAGGTGCAGCACTTCCAATGCAAGATCGGGCTCCCAGGCGTGCAGGCCTGAGTCCTGTAATGTCTGATCGAGGGTTTCGAGCTGGTTCTTGGCGAGTTCGTATTTCTTGGCCAGGAAGCACAGCCGCGCGAGAGCGAACTGCCAGAAAAAGCGTTCGCGACCGCCGTGCGCCGATTGCAGGCCCTGCTTGAGGATCTGCACCGCTGGCTTGAGGCCTTCCTTGCGCAGGATCGGCTGGACTTCTTCCAGCGCTTTTTCCCAGGCAGGCTGGGTTTCGACGTTTTCGGTCTCGACCTTGCGCGGCGCGCTGGCGCTTTGCAGGTGCGGCATGACGTTGCCGGCGATCCACGCCCGGGTGGACGGATCGGCGAACGGCGCGCCGTCATGGAAACGCAGCTCGATGATGCCGGGCAGGCGCTGAATCAAAAGCGCGAAGTGGATTTCCACTTCGCGCATGGCCAGCTCGGCGTTGAGGTTCTGGAGACATTCCCAGACCATTCGCTGGCCATCGAACCAGAACGGCGCCTTCGCCAGGCTCGCCTCCAGTTCCACCAGCAGGTCGGCGTATTTGCCCTGGTCGAAACGGTCCTGATACTGCTTGAGCTTGTCGACCGGCAACCCGCGCAGCACGGTGATCTGCTCGGCGTTGCGCTCGGGCACCGCGTCGATTGTCATCCACAGCAAGGTACGGTTGAGGCGCAGGGCGCGCAGGTCGGTGGCTTTCTGCTTGAGCCACCAGGCGCACAACGGGCGGGCACTTTCCTGCTGGGCTCGCAGGGCCTTGTGGGCTTCTTTCTCGTTGTCGATCGGCGCGCCGGGCGCCAGCAACTGGCTGGCGGCCTGTTTGACCTGTGCCACCGCCGCGCCCACCACGCCGGGAGCCGGCTGATTGTCGGCAGCGCGCTGGATCATGGTTTTCAGGCGGCGGGAAAGCGGCAGCAGCAGCGGCGCATCATCGCCCAGATGCTCAGTGCAGACGGCGTCGAGACCGGACAGGTGCTCGGATAACTGCCGGAACATCGGCAGCTGTTCCTTGATCGCGATGTTCTCGGTAATCACCTGCTCCAGACGCGGCACCAGCCAGCCAATGGCGGCGGCCCGGGTGCGGGGTTTGAGCGGGTGAACTTCGGCCCAGTTGTTTTCCGACAAGTGGTGCAGCATACCGAGGCCGGCCAGCAGACCGGGGAAGGATTCACGCTGGTACAGCGACCAGGTCAGCCAGGCGCCGACACGCAAATCCTTGGATTGGGTACGCAGGAGGTTTTCGCTGTTTTCGCGAATTTTCAGCCAGTCGATCTGTCCGCTTTCGTGCATCGACGAGGCTTTGGCCAGCTCGCTTTCCAGCGCCTCGAACTCGCTCGAGAAACGAACGTCTTCGCCCGCAAAATTCTCTTTGGAAACAGAGACTTTAGCGAGTTCGAGGTAATGGGCGGAAAGTTTGCTTGAGTAGGACATCCATGGCCTTTATTTGGATTACGGTCGTGCGCCTATTGGAATTGCAGCGGCGCGGGACAGTATCGAAGAGCAGAGGGAAGACTCATCCAATTGAGTACGTGCTCTTTCAAGTGGGCGCATCGTAATCACTATGATGGCCACTAGCAAGCATCTGATTAAACAACAAGACGAAGTGTTCATTGGGGTGTGTAGGAGATCCCCTATATGTCGCAGGGGTTTCCCTGATATCGGTTTATATTTCACATTTTCGACCTGCTGCCCCGTAAGCATTGATCTAGAGCGCCCAGTGAAAGCCAGCAACAGTAGTGGCACGCCCGTTCCATAAATACGGATAAAAGCATGACAAAAACGGAAAAAATTTGAAGTAGGACGATTCCGAAAATACACGCTCATCTATTAACAAATGACTGGCGACAGCAGCAAACAATAAAAGTGCCATCAAATTGATGGCAATTCATATGTTGAATATTGTTGGAATACCTGCACAGACAGGACTATCGCAGGGTTTCCTTATCACCTTGAATCACTTTCCCACAGGCATTTCCCACAACCCTGGCGCTGTTTTACAACGCGGAATGTTCCGACTTAAACCAGGGACTCTTCTTACATAAATTTGTTTCACGCCTTGTTAGCGTGCCGGGCAATGTTCGCGTGCGCTGACCAGGGAGGGTTTCGACATCACGCCAAATTTCCCTCTCTGCTTAAGGACAAGCGTATGTCTGGAGCTGTCAGTTCTGCGCGCTTTACGCTGCAGATTCCCACCGTTCGCAACGACTTCAAGGTGTTGGCTTTCGAGGGTTCCGAGGCCGTCAACACGCTTTATGCCATCAAGGTAGAACTCGTCTGCGAGGTTCATGATTTCGACATGGAACCTTTGCTTGGTCAGCCGGCGTTCCTGCGCTTCGGACTGGATGGCGAAGGTATTCACGGGTGCATCGAGGATGTACAGGCAGGCGAGTCTGGAAAGCGCCTGTCGCACTATGGCCTGACACTGGTTCCAGTCCTCCACTATTTGCAGTTCAGTCACGATCAACAGATTTTCCAGAACCAGACTGTCCCGCAAATCATCACCCAAGTGCTCAAACGTCACGGCATCCTTGCCGATGCGTTCAGGTTCCATGTCCAGACCTTGCCACCACGCGCGTACTGCAGCCAGTACGGTGAAAGCGATTTCGAGTTCATCCAGCGCCTGTGCGCCGAAGACGGCATCACATGGCATCACCAGCATTCTGTGGAGAGGCATTTGCTGGTGTTCACCGATGACACGGTGTTCCTGCCGACATTGCACGCAACAACCTACCGGCACGACAGCGCGATGGTGGCGGAGCACCCGATGGTCCACCGGTTTTCCTGGCACGCCCGAACACGTACCAGCCGCGTCACCCGTCGGGACTACGACCTGAAGCGCCCGCACCTGTTGCTTGAAACCCGCTTTGTCGCCGATTTCACCCCCAAACTTGAGGACTATCGCTACCCGCTGGCGATCGAGAACGAAAAGCGCGGCAAACAACTTGCCCGTCAGGCCCTGGAACGCCATCGCTCCGATTATGAAACGGCCGAGGGTCAGAGCAACCAGCCAACCCTGCGCTGTGGCCACCTGTTCGAATTGACTGAACATCCCCGCAAGCAATGCAACGGGATGTGGCAATTACTCGAAGTCACGCACACCGGGCGACAACCTCAAGTTCTGGAGGAACACGCCACAAACGAAACCACTACTGCAGACGGTTTTACCCAGGGGTATCGCAACAGCTTCCGCGCCATACCTGCCGAAGTGGTTTTCCGCCCTCCACTGCCTGCGCGCCGGCCACCGTTGGTGAGCCAGACGGCTCGGGTAACCGGGCCAAAAGGTGAAGAGATCTACTGCGATGAGTTCGGTCGCGTAAAGATCGAATTCCACTGGGACCGGGCCGAGCTGAACTGCGAACGCAGCAGTTGTTGGGTACGAGTGTCGTCGAACTGGGCCGGAAACGGTTTTGGCGCAATGACCCTTCCCCGTGTCGGAATGGAAGTCGTGGTGACCTTTCTGGAGGGCGACCCCGATCAGCCACTGATTACCGGTTGCGTGATCAACAAACTCACGCCCGCGCCTTACAGATTGCCCGAGCACAAGACCCGCACCGTGCTGCGCAGTCGCAGCTCACCCGACACCGGCGGCTACAACGAACTGACGCTAGAAGACCGTGCCGGCCAGGAACTGGTTTACCTGCGCGCCCAGCGCGACATGGAGCGGCAGATCCTCCATGACAGTCGACTGGAGGTCGGACGCGATCGACAAGAAAGCATCCAGGGCAGCAGCCAGACATCTGTCGGCAAGGTCATTGCCGTCGAGGCAGGACAGCACGTGCAGATCAAGGCCGGTGCCAATGTGGTGCTGGATGCGGGCGCCAGCATCACGCTGAACGCGGGCGGTCATCACATCGTGATCGACGAGGGCGGGATTTTCAGCAGTACCGAGATTGTGACGGGCGGCGAGGTATCCAGGGATGAATCTGCCAAGCGTTTTGTATCGCAGGGCACGGGCAATCCGGCAACGGGACAGGCGAACACCTCGCAACCGTCACCAGACGAAAGTGAGCTCGAAGAGGAGGAAGAAGAGGTCGAGCTGGAGGATGAAACGCCTGCCGGGATTACGTTGAGGATTGGCGTGTTTTTCGATGGGACGGGAAACAACAAGGCCAACAGCGAAACGGTCGCGGCTTGCTATGCGCCCGATGCCAATCTGGCTGAGGCAGCCGAAGAGATTCAAAAGCACTGCGCCACTTATGGCTATGACGGAAATGGCAACTCGCCGGATAACAGTTATGGGAATGATGTGAGCAACATTGTGCGGTTGCATGAGCTGTATACGGACGATGCCTTCGAGGTATTACCGGAAAAAATGAAGCAGGCTTCCTTGCGCGTATACATCGAAGGCATCGGTACAACCGCTGATGGAGGCGATTCACTTTACGCCCAGGCAACCGGCCGAGGCGAAACGGGTGTCCTGGCTCGTGTGGAGCAGAGCCCTGAAAAAATCATGGAGCAAATTCGATCACTGATTGATAGCAACCCCAACGCGCTAATAGAAAAAATCGAGTTCGATATTTTCGGTTTCAGTCGAGGCGCCGCCGCTGCACGGCACTTCGCAAACGAAGTGCTCAAAGGCAAACGCAGCATTCTCGCAAAGGCGTTGCCAGCGGGCTCTCCTTTCTTAGTCAGTAGCTTTGACTGGGATTCACAATCCAGTATCGGCATCAATTTCATTGGTCTGTTTGATACCGTCGCGGCAATCGCCAATCCATGGTTGCTCGATTTCACAGGTGCAAACAGCAGAAATCCGGGGCTGAACTTAAAGTTGCCGGATGGTTGCGCCAGCAAAGTGGTGCACCTGGTGGCCCGTGATGAACATCGCGAGAACTTTGCCCTTAACAGCCTGGGTGAGATTGATCTGGTTTTGCCCGGCGTCCATTCGGATCTGGGAGGTGGTTATCTGCCCAGAGCCAGGGAGAAACTTCTGTTGAGCAGTCCGGTCACCAGCACCATCAGCCGAAGCCACGAAGCGACTCGTAGCGCAGCCTATGTCGCTGCCGAAAAGGAGGCGTTTGCCTGGTATACGAAAGGCGTCATCGAAGATGACGCTCCAGGCAATCAACTGCGGGTTGCACTCTGGGAAACCCCTGTAATTCAACGATTGGAAAGGGGCCGATCCACACCGGATCCCCAGAAGCGGGTTTATGCTGCGGCCATGATTGAACGCCCGGTACATGGTGAGTTGTCGTTGGTGTATTTACGCATCATGCGTGAGCTGGGGGTCAGACATGGTGTGCCATTTGAAGCGATTGACGAAAACGATTCAAAACTTTCGCTACCTGAGGAACTGATCCCGATCCACACCAAGCTTGAGGCTTATGCGCTTGGAAATTCATCCGTTGAGGGACTGACCATCCAAGAACGGGCTTTGTTACGCAGCCGCTATATCCACCTATCTGCGCACTGGAACGCAGCCAAAGATTTCAACAACAGCGACTGGAGCGTTGTTTTTATCAACCGCCCAACAAAGAACAAACAACGAGTGGTGCACCCCCATGAATAAATTCACTCGGCCCGTCAAAAAACACACGGGGTTCGTCTTCGGATTGCTGTTGGTGCTTTGCACTCAAAGTCATGCACAACCGATCACCAAACGGCCCTGGTACCTCGGCTTCGGAGCACCCGCCTACATGGAGGTCTGGATTGAAACGGCCGACGTGGTGGATATCCGTGAACGTGTGTTCAAACGCGCCGGAGCCGGGATTGCCTCGGTGAACACCCCCGCCGACAACAAGGGCAAGCCCGCAGGCTGGCCTGACAGCCCCGGCAGCGGCGCCGGACGTGACGTCACCGGTGCCGATCTTCCCCGCTTGATCTATGTGCGATGGCAATCACTGGCTGAGCCTCAAACCTATGAGGCCTACATTGTGATTCCCGAATCTGCGCAGGAAATCATGCGCAAGCCGGAAAAGGCGTACTGCAGACTGGATGGTAAATGGATCACGGATTACCGCGACCGCGTAACTATTGGCTTGGCGCCCGGGGGAATTGCCAAGGTGTGGCTGAGGGGACCGTGCTTGAGGTCAGTCGAAATTACCCGAGTCGAAGGAACTATCAATCCCAAAGGTCCCTATGACGGTAAATCCGGAGGTAAACATCGACCTCTCAAAGACGTATCCAAAACCTACATCGAAAAATACGGCATCCCCTTCGGAAGCTGGTAAGGCATCACAAACACCCTCCAGTCACTTGTCATGTGCAATCGCTGCACAAAGTATTCCGTAATCAATAAAGGGAGCGTTAAAAGCATCATGAGCGGTAGACACAATAAACAATCAATATCGGGGATTGGATGCGCTCTGGTTGTCATGCTGACGCTCACAACCAGCACCTCTGTTCGAGCGGAAGGCTGCGTTGGTATTGGATGCCTGGTGAACGGTGGCCCCCTGGAGTTCTCAATGCTGACGGGTATCGGCTTGCTTCTCACAGTGGCGGGACCGTTCATTTCAACTTCGGAGGCCAGTGCAAACAAATCCTCGAAACATTACACCCAGGCCCTGATAGACGATGCAGCCACACATCTGGCGACGGAGGGCGAATACGAAAGCCCCATACTCGAGTCCGAGTGGCGTAAATACCTGAAATCTTATGGACACCAGCCAAGCAAGAACGAGTTCGCCAGAATGGTGCTGGCCACCTACGGGTAACCGGCCAAGACAAATGCCATTACGATCTGCCAAGTCCGGTTCGGCTGGTCAACAGCCAACAAAAATGGGCATCCGACCGCAATCGAGATGCCCATTTTTTATTCCGCTCCCCCGCTACGCGGGCTGTGGATTACGGATTGACGCTGTCTTTCAACGATTTGCCTGGCTTGAACGCAACGGTGTTGCTGGCCTTGATCTTCACCGGTTCACCGGTTTGCGGATTTTTGCCGGTGCGGGCACCGCGGTGGCGTTGCAGGAAGGTGCCGAAGCCCACCAGCGTGACGCTGTCCTTGCGGTGCAGGGCGCCGGTGATTTCTTCGAGAACGGCGTTGAGAACGCGGTTGGCCTGCTCTTTGGTCAGATCTGCTTTTTCAGCGATTGCAGCGGCGAGTTCTGGTTTACGCATTAGTGAAGCCCCTTTGACGGTTTTTTGTTGTTATGTCCGTGCTGTTCTCGTTGGAACAGCGCCCAAGGCGCCGCAGGCTCTACTCTGCGGCAGACGGGAGTGAGGATGGCACGCGGTTAAGGGCGGCGCCAGTCTCCACGCGACCTTTGTGGGGGCAAAAGCGGGGTGATTCCGACAGAACGACCGGTATTTACGCCAGCAAGGCCGGAAGCTGTTTGTTCAGCGCGAGTTTTTCCATCACTGCCGCACCGGTCAGGGCATAACCGAGCAATTGCCCTTCGGCGTCGTGGCACAGCACCTTGATGTCGGCGCCCTGCCCTTCGACCGTCCAGACACCCTCGCGGCCCCGTGGTGGCGGCGAAACCACCAGCGGGCAAACCGGCGTTTTCACGGTGATCGGCATCGGCCCGTAGTTCACCACGGTCGGGTTGCCGGCCAGAGTCTGTGCCAGCGCTCGCGCACAACTCATGAGGGGCATGACGTACAGAAGATTCAGCCCGTCGACCTCGGCGCAGTCGCCCAGGGCGTAAATATTGGCGTGAGAGGTCTGCAGATGACGGTCGACCACCACGCCGCGATTGGTCTGGATACCGGCAGCCGCCGCCAGATCGATCCGTGGACGCAGGCCGATGGCCGAGACCACCACATCGCAAGGGATGACCTGGCCGTCGGACAGGTGCGCTTCCAGCCCTTCAGCCACTTTTTGCAGACGGGTCAGCACCGGGCCGAGGTGAAAACGCGCACCGAGACTTTCCAGCCCGGCCTGCACCGCAGCCGCCGCAGCGGGGTGCAGCAGGGTCGGCATCACCTGTTCGCACGGTGCAACCAGTTGCACCTCGTAGCCGCCCAGAATCAGGTCATTGGCGAACTCGCAGCCGATCAGCCCGGCGCCGAGCAGCAACACCCGACGCTTGCCTGCCGCCGCCTCGCGAAAACGTGCGTAGTCTTCGAGATCGTTGATCGGGAACACCAGATCCCCGCCATCGCCTTCGATCGGCACCCGCACGGTTTCGGCGCCCCAGGCAAGGATCAGGTCGCGATAGCTCACCGCTTCCTCGCCGATCCACAGCCGCTTGTGGCCCGGGTCGATGCCGCTGATGCGGGTGTGGGTGCGGATTTCGGCCTTCAGTTGCTCGGCCATGGCGCCCGGTTCGGCCATGCTCAGGCCATCGGCGTCCTTGTCCTTGCCAAAACCGGTGGACAGCATTGGCTTGGAGTAGGAACGACCGTCATCGGCAGTAATCAGCAGCAACGGGGTTTCGCCATCGAATTTGCGAAACTCGCGGGCCAGGTTGTAACCCGCAAGCCCGGTGCCAACGATTACGACAGGTGCGCTCATGCCCTACTCCTCAATGTTTTCTCAGTTGATTTCGATCATTTCGAAGTCCATCTTGCCGACGCCGCAGTCCGGGCACAGCCAGTCTTCCGGCACGTCCTGCCACAGGGTGCCCGGCGCAATACCGTCATCCGGCCAGCCTTTGGCTTCGTCATAGATCAGGCCGCAGACCACACATTGCCACTTTTTCATTCAGGTACTTCCTCAGGGTTCAGGCTTTAGCCGGCGCGGACGGTCGATGGTGCCGCGCTGCCGTCCGGCTCAGGGCGTTTTGTACTGATCGGGCCGGGCAGATGCAAGCCTGTTCGGCGCAGCGGCGACCCGGATCACTCAAACTCGCGGCTCGCCATGGTAAGCTCGCCGCCTCATTTGCTGCCAATAATGACTCATTGTGCAACACACAAACGACCCGCTGTGGCGCCCGCAAAGCGAACTGACACCCCTCCCCGACACATCCACGCTCGACTGGCTGTTCGACGAAGGTTCCCTGACCCGCCGGCTGACGCGCCTGTCCGATGACGGCTTCAGCATAACGCCGCTGTTCGAGGGCTGGCAGACCCTGCGTGACGACGAATGCGCGGCGCTGGATCTGGCCGAAGGCAGTGAAGGCTGGGTGCGCGAGGTTTATCTGCGCGGGCATGGCGAGGCCTGGGTGTTCGCCCGCAGCGTGGCGTCACGCAGCGCCTTGCAGGGCGACGGCTTGCACATGGATGAACTGGGCAGCCGTTCGCTGGGCGAACTGCTGTTCTGCGATCACGCCTTCCAGCGCCGCGCCATCGAAGTCTGCCATTACCCGGAACACTGGCTGCCCGAAGGTTCCCGGGGTGCCGGCCTGTGGGGCCGCCGTTCGCGCTTCGACCGTGGCGCCTTGAGCGTACTGGTGGCGGAGATTTTCCTGCCTGCGCTGTGGGAAGCCGTCCGCGCCCGTCCGGAGAACTGCTGATGTACCAAAGCCTGCTCAAATCCCTGAATCGCTTGAACCCGCGCGCCTGGGACTTCATCCAGCTGACCCGGATGGACAAGCCGATCGGCATTTATCTGCTGCTGTGGCCGACGCTCTGGGCCCTGTGGATTGCCGGTAAAGGCTCGCCATCGCTGGCCAATATCGTGATTTTCGTCCTCGGCGTGGTATTGACCCGCGCCGGTGGCTGCGTGATCAACGACTGGGCCGACCGCAAGGTCGACGGCCACGTCAAACGCACTGCGCAGCGACCTATCGCTGCCGGCAAGATCAGCTCGAAAGAAGCGCTGGTGTTCTTCGCGCTGCTGATGGGCTTGAGTTTCCTGCTGGTGCTGTGCACCAACGCCGCGACAATCTGGCTGTCGCTGGGTGGTCTGGCGTTGGCGTTCACTTATCCGTTCATGAAGCGCTACACCTATTACCCGCAGGTGGTGCTGGGCGCGGCGTTCTCCTGGGGGATGCCGATGGCGTTCACCGCCGAGACCAGTGAGCTGCCGGCCACAGCCTGGCTGCTATGGATTGCCAACCTGCTGTGGACGGTGGGCTATGACACTTATTACGCGATGACCGACCGCGACGATGACCTGAAGATCGGCGTGAAATCCACGGCGATCCTGTTCGGCGATGCCGACCGGGTGATCATCCTGACCTTGCAGGCATTGTCACTGGGCTGTCTGCTGCTGGCGGGGTCGAAGTTCGAGCTGGGGATCTGGTTCCACCTCGGTCTGCTGGTGGCTGCCGGGTGCTACGCCTGGGAGTTCTGGTACACCCGCGACCGGGACCGGATGCGTTGCTTCAAGGCGTTCCTGCACAACCACTGGGCCGGGCTGGCGATTTTCGTCGGGATCGTGCTGGATTATGCGTTGCGCTGATCCAAAGAACCTGTGGGAGCAAGCCCGCTCCCACAGGGGAGCTGCGTTTATTTGTGCTCGTGCACCACGTGCCACACATCCTTCATGCCATCGCCCTTCATTTCTCCAGGCTTCTCATCCTTCACGAACGTATACAGCGGCTTGCCGTCGTAGGCGTACTGCATCATGCCGTCATCGCGCTTGATCACCGTCCATTTGCCTTCGGTCTTGGCGCCTGCGGGAGCCATCATCGGCGGCCAGTTCTTGGCGCAATCGCCGTTGCACATCGACTTGCCGCCACTGTCCTTGTCGAACGTGTAAAGCGTCATGCCCTTGTGGTCGACCATCATTCCGTCCTTCATCATGGCCGGCTCGGCCGCCATCGCGAGTCCAGGCAGAGTCAGGGCGGCAGCCATCAGCAAAGCCTTAAAGGAAGCAGTCAATTGAGTCATGGAAACCTTCTTTTGTGGTTGTCAGGATTCGGACTTAGAGCTTAGTTCAGGATTTGCACAATCGCCGCCGGACTAAAATACTGTCACACGACTGCAATAATTCCGTTATCTAATGCGGCGCAAGACAGTTAAATGACAAGAGGATTAAGGCATGGTTGGCAGGAGCATTCTGATCGTCGACGACGAAGCGCCCATTCGCGAAATGATCGCCGTTGCGTTGGAAATGGCCGGCTATGACTGCCTCGAGGCAGAGAACTCGCAGCAGGCGCACGCCATCATCGTCGATCGCAAGCCGGACCTGATTCTGCTCGACTGGATGCTGCCGGGCACCTCCGGCATCGAACTGGCCCGCCGCCTCAAGCGTGACGAGCTGACCGGTGACATTCCGATCATCATGCTCACCGCCAAAGGTGAAGAGGACAACAAGATCCAGGGTCTGGAAGTCGGCGCCGACGACTACATCACCAAACCGTTTTCCCCACGCGAACTGGTGGCGCGCCTGAAGGCCGTGCTGCGTCGCGCCGGCCCGACCGATGGCGAAGCGCCAATCGAGGTCGGCGGCCTGCTGCTCGATCCGATCAGCCACCGCGTGACCATCGACGGCCGTCCGGCCGAGATGGGCCCGACCGAATACCGTCTGCTGCAATTCTTCATGACCCATCAGGAACGCGCCTACACCCGCGGCCAGTTGCTGGACCAGGTCTGGGGCGGCAACGTCTATGTTGAAGAGCGCACCGTCGACGTGCACATCCGGCGCCTGCGCAAGGCCCTCGGCGACGCCTACGAAAACCTGGTACAAACCGTGCGCGGCACCGGCTACCGGTTCTCCACCAAAGCCTGAGCCGAGCGCCAGCCCCGCAGACAAGGACCGCATTTTCCGTGAACCAAAACTGGCATGGCACCCTGATTCGCCACATGCTGTTGCTGGTCACCGGCTGCCTGGTAATCGGCCTGATCACCGGCTACTACGGCTGGAGTCTGGCAGCGGGCCTGGGCCTGTACCTGGCCTGGACGCTCAAACAACTGCTGCGCCTGCACGAATGGCTGCGCCTGCACCAACCCGATGAAGCACCGCCCGACGGTTACGGCCTGTGGGGCGAGGTGTTCGACAGCATCTACCATCTGCAACGCCGCGACCAACGGGTACGCGGACGCCTGCAAGCGGTGATCGACCGCGTTCAGGAGTCCACCGCCGCGCTGAAAGACGCGGTGATCATGCTCGACAGCGACGGCAATCTGGAATGGTGGAACCGCGCCGCCGAGACCTTGCTCGGCCTCAAGACCCCACAAGACAGCGGTCAACCCGTGACCAACCTGGTTCGTCATCCGCGCTTCAAGGAATACTTCGAGCAGGAAAGCTACGCCGAGCCGCTGGAAATCCCCTCGCCGACCAATGATCGCGTGCGTATCCAGATGTACCTCACGCGCTACGGCAACAACGAACACCTGATGCTGGTGCGTGACGTCACACGCATCCATCAGCTGGAACAGATGCGCAAGGACTTCATCGCCAACGTCTCCCATGAGCTGCGCACGCCGCTGACGGTGATCTGCGGCTACCTGGAAACCCTGCTCGACAACGTCGAGGAAGTGAACCCGCGCTGGAGCCGCGCGCTGCAGCAGATGCAACAACAGGGCGGCCGCATGCAAACCCTGCTCAACGACCTGCTGTTGCTGGCCAAGCTGGAAGCCACCGATTACCCGTCGGACAATCAGCCGGTGCACATCGACACTTTGCTGCAGTCGATCAAGAGCGACGCGCAGCAGTTGTCCGGCTCAAAGAATCAGCACATCACCCTGGAAGCCGACACCCGCATTCTGCTCAAGGGCAGCGAGGCGGAACTGCGCAGTGCGTTCTCCAACCTGGTGTTCAACGCCGTCAAATACACGCCGGCCGAAGGCAGTATCCGCATTCGCTGGTGGGGCGACGATCAAGGCGCACACCTCAGCGTGCAGGATTCCGGGATCGGCATCGACAGCAAACACCTGCCGCGCCTGACCGAACGCTTTTACCGCGTCGACTCCAGCCGCAACTCCAACACCGGCGGCACGGGCCTGGGTCTGGCCATCGTCAAACACGTACTGCTGCGCCATCGCGCACGGATGGAGATCAGCAGCGTGCCCGGTCACGGGAGCACGTTTACCTGCCATTTCGCTCCGGCCCAGATCGCTCAGGCACGGGTCATCAGCGCCGCTGAGTAATGCCGGACTAGGCAATCGCCAGGTCAGCCGCTACATTGGCTGACTTGCGCCTGCCTTTTCAGGTGCGGATTTTTCTTTCTTCGAATCACACGGAACCCGCAAAACTCCATCATGGACCCTTCCCCTGGCTTGTCCCTCGCAACAATATTCGCCGATTTCGGCATGATTCTTTTCGCTCTGATCCTGGTTCTGCTCAACGGCTTCTTCGTTGCGGCGGAATTCGCCATGGTCAAACTGCGCTCGACCCGGGTCGAAGCGATCGCCGAGCAGCACGGCTGGCGCGGGCACATCCTGCGCACGGTGCACAGTCAGCTCGATGCTTACCTCTCGGCGTGCCAGCTCGGTATCACCCTCGCCTCCCTCGGTCTGGGCTGGGTCGGCGAGCCGGCATTCGCGCATATCCTCGAACCGCTGCTGAGCGCAATCGGCGTGCAGTCGGCCGAAGTCGTCAAAGGCATCTCGTTCTTCACCGCGTTCTTCATCATTTCCTACCTGCACATCGTGGTCGGCGAGCTCGCACCCAAATCCTGGGCGATCCGCAAACCCGAGCTGCTGTCGCTGTGGACTGCGGTGCCGCTGTACCTGTTCTACTGGGCCATGTACCCGGCGATCTACCTGCTCAACGCCAGCGCCAACACCATCCTGCGCATCGCGGGGCAAGGTGAGCCCGGCCCGCACCACGAGCACCATTACAGCCGTGAAGAACTGAAACTGATCCTGCATTCCAGCCGTGGCCAGGACCCGAGCGACCAGGGCATGCGCGTACTGGCCTCGGCGGTGGAAATGGGCGAACTGGAAGTGGTCGACTGGGCCAACTCCCGGGAAGACTTGATTACGCTCGAATTCAACGCGCCGCTGAAAGAAATCCTGGCGATGTTCCGTCGCCACAAGTTCAGTCGTTACCCGGTGTACGACAGCGAGCGCAAGGAATTCGTCGGCCTGCTGCACATCAAGGACCTGCTGCTGGAACTGGCGGCGCTGGATCACATTCCCGAGTCGTTCAACCTCGCCGAGCTGACCCGCCCGCTGGAGCGGGTGTCGCGGCACATGCCGCTGTCGCAGCTGCTGGAGCAGTTCCGCAAGGGCGGCTCGCACTTCGCCGTGGTGGAAGAAGCCGACGGCAACATCATCGGCTACCTGACCATGGAAGACGTGCTGGAAGTGCTGGTCGGCGACATTCAGGACGAACACCGCAAGGCCGAGCGCGGCATCCTCGCCTACCAGCCGGGCAAGTTGCTGGTACGAGGCGATACGCCGTTGTTCAAGGTCGAGCGCCTGCTGGGGATCGACCTGGACCACATCGAAGCCGAAACCCTCGCCGGGCTGATCTACGAAACCCTGAAACGGGTGCCGGAAGAGGAAGAAGTGCTGGAAGTCGAAGGCCTGCGGATCATCATCAAGAAGATGAAAGGTCCGAAGATCATTCTGGCCAAGGTACTGATGCTCGACTGACGGGGTTTACTGCTTGCCCAACGCAAAGTTGGGCAACGCCCCCAGCGGCTGGTTGAACTGATACGGAATCGACACCAGCCCCATCCCGGTATTGCGCTGCACCACAAAGTGCAGGTGCGGACCGGTGCTGTTGCCGGTGTTGCCGGACAGCGCCAGCGGACTACCTACCGTCACCCGCTGACCTTCCCGCACACTCACCGATCCTTGCTTGAGATGCAGGTACACGCCCATCGTGCCGTCGTCGTGCAATATCCGCACGAAGTTGCCGGACGGATCGGTGCCGCGCCCGTTCTGGGAATTCTCGGTCTTCACCACCACCCCGGCTCGCGCGGCGATGATCGGCGTGCCGACCGGCATGGCGATATCCATCGCGTATTTGTTCTTCGGCCCGAAATGGCTGTAGTCGCCATTGGCGCCCTGACTCAGACGGAACGGCCCGCCCCGCCACGGAAACGGATAGCGATAGCCCTGAGCCGCGCCAGCCGGGTCACCGAGGGAATACTGGAACATCGGCGTGTACACCAGCGGCTTGCCGCCGGACACCGCCGTCAGCAGCGCCAGCCGCGTATTGCTGCGCGCCGGCAACACCCGGCGGATCGTTTGCGCCGGCGCGCCACGCACGTTGCTCAACCCGGTAAACGCCAGCGCAACCTCGACCGGCGCATACAGGTCGTTGCGCACGAACACCACGTCCGCGCCCTTCTGCTTCTTGATGTCGAGATAGACCTGGCGCTCGAGGCGCTCGACCATCCGGTCCTGAAACACGAACACCTGGGAGCCTTTGCTCGGACGGTCGCTGTACGAAACCACTCCGTTGGCATCGGTGGACTTGTAGATCGTCATGGCTACAGTCGAGGTGGAGGCCATGAACAGACCACAGAAAAACAGCAGGCGCAGGGGCATGGGCAAACGTTCTGTCGAGTAAGGCCTGGGAATGAGCCTAGCAGCTGAAGCAGACCAGGCTAGTCGACAGATGTTTCAAATTGGCGTGAATGATCGTCCCCACGCTTTGCGTGGGGGGACGCGGAGCGTCCCTTGAGGCATTCCCACGCGGAGCGTGGGAACGATCAATGTCAGGCGACGAAGATTACGCGCCTGGAACGAAGTGCTTCTGCGCCGTGCCGCGGGCGATCAGGCGGGAGATGTAGTCGAGCTTCTGCGCGTCCTGGTCAACGAAGCGGAAGGTCAGTTGCAGCCAGTCACTGTCGGGTTTCGGCTCGTGGGCGACGACGGCGTGCAGGTAGCCGTTGAGACGGGCGATTTCGGCGTTGTCGCCCTGCTCCAGGTCCAGCACGGCGCTGTCGAGGACCTGAGGCAGGGTGTCGGTGCGTTTCACCACCAGCAGCGCTTCCTTGATGCTCAGGGCCTTGATCACGCATTGCTGGGTGCCGCTCGGCAGGCGCAGCTGGCCCTGACCGCGACCACCGGCCGGAGCGCTGGAAGCTGCCGGGGCTTTCACGGGCGGGCTGTTGAGCAGGCCGCGCTGCGGCGCGGCGGCAGGTGCCGGGGCCGCAGCGGCAGGCTTGGCAAACGGGTTGGCCGCAGCAGCAGTCGGTGCGGAACCGGCTACGGCAGCCTTGCCGCCGGTCAACGCGCTCAGGGAGTCGTTGCCGAATGCCGAGTTCATCTTGGTCGGAGCGCTGTTCATCAGGGTGTCGAGCTTGCCGACCTTGTTCAGGGCCTGCTTGACCTTGGTCAGCAGTTGCTCGTTGGTGAACGGCTTGCTGACGTATCCGGTGACGCCGGCCTGGATCGCCTGCACAACGTTTTCCTTGTCGCCCCGGCTGGTGACCATGATGAACGGCATGGTCTTGAGGTTGTCCTGCTCACGGCACCAGGTCAGCAGTTCGAGGCCGGACATTTCCGGCATTTCCCAGTCGCACAGCACCAGGTCGAAGGCTTCCTTGGCCAGCATGGCCTGAGCCTTCTTGCCGTTGATGGCGTCCTCGGCGCGGATCCCCGGGAAGTAATTACGCAGGCACTTTTTCACCAGGTCACGAATGAACGATGCATCGTCCACGACCAACACACTGATCTTGCTCATCCAACACCCCTATTAAAATCCCGGCAAGCATAACGCTGGCTGATGGCACATTGCCAAAACTCTTCAGTCACGCCGGGACTTTTCGTTCGCGGGTGCTGCTTTTTAATTCGCTCTTCAACTCGGATCCGCTTTCTGAAAGCAGAAACAAAAACGCCCGGCCAAAGGGCCGGGCGCTTTTCTCAGGCAATCTTACTTATCGTCAGCATCGTCCGGAACATTAGCGGTTTCGCCACTTGTCCCTTCAACTTCTTCCTTCATGCGCTTGAGGCCCATGTGGCGCACGTCGGTGCCGCGCACCAGGTAAATCACCAGCTCCGAGATGTTGCGCGCATGGTCGCCGATCCGCTCCAGCGAACGCAGTACCCAGATAATGCTCAAGACCCGCGAGATAGAGCGCGGGTCTTCCATCATGTAGGTCGCCAGTTCGCGCAGGGCGGTCTTGTATTCGCGGTCGATGATCTTGTCGTACTGCGCCACCGACAACGCCAAGTCGGCGTCGAAACGGGCAAAGGCGTCCAGCGCATCACGCACCATGTTGCGCACCTGGTCGCCGATGTGGCGCACTTCGACGTAACCGCGCGGCGCTTCACCCTCTTCGCACAGCTGAATCGCACGACGGGCGATCTTGGTCGCTTCGTCGCCGATGCGCTCCAGGTCGATCACCGACTTGGAGATGCTGATGATCAGACGCAGGTCGGACGCCGCCGGCTGACGACGGGCCAGAATGCGCAGGCATTCTTCGTCGATGTTGCGTTCCATCTGGTTGATCTGGTCGTCGATCTCGCGCACTTGCTGGGCCAGGCCCGAGTCGGCCTCGATCAGCGCGGTGACCGCGTCGTTGACCTGCTTCTCGACCAGCCCGCCCATGGCCAGCAGGTGGCTGCGCACTTCTTCCAGTTCGGCGTTGAACTGCGCGGAAATGTGATGGGTAAGGCCTTCTTTACTAATCATGTTGGCGTCCTTGGAGCGTCCGGTAAGGTGCGAGCGTCAATTCAGTGAGCGACAACCAGTGTCTGCTAGCCGTAACGACCGGTGATGTAGTCTTCGGTCTGCTTCTTGGCCGGATTGGTGAACAGGGTATCGGTGTCGCCGAATTCCACCAGTTTGCCCATGTACATGAATGCCGTGTAGTCGGACACCCGCGCTGCCTGTTGCATGTTGTGGGTCACGATGACGATGGTGAACTTGGATTTGAGCTCGTAGATCAGCTCTTCGACTTTCAGGGTCGAGATCGGGTCGAGTGCCGAGCACGGTTCGTCGAGCAGCAGCACTTCCGGTTCCACGGCGATGGTACGGGCGATCACCAGACGCTGTTGCTGACCACCGGACAGGCCGAGGGCCGAGTCATGCAGACGGTCTTTCACTTCGTCCCACAGGGCCGCGCCCTTGAGTGCCCACTCGACGGCTTCATCGAGGATGCGCTTCTTGTTGATGCCCTGGATGCGCAGGCCGTAGACCACGTTTTCGTAGATGGTCTTGGGGAACGGGTTCGGCTTCTGGAACACCATGCCGACCCGGCGACGCAGCTCGGCCACGTCTTCGCCCTTGCGGTAAATGTTGTTGCCGTACAGGTTGATCGCGCCTTCGACGCGGCAGCCGTCCACCAGGTCGTTCATGCGGTTGAAGGTACGCAGCAGCGTGGACTTGCCGCAGCCGGACGGGCCGATGAAGGCGGTCACGCGCTGTTTCGGGATGTTCATGCTGACGTCATACAGCGCTTGTTTGTCGCCGTAGAACAGGCTCAGGCCCGGCACTTCGATGGCCACGGTTTCCTGCTCGAGGTTCAGGCTCTGCTTGTCGCGGCCCAGGGCAGACATGTTGATGCCGTGGGTATGTGTTTCGTGCTGCATGGGAGATCCCCTGTGCTAACAAATTCGGTTCGTTTTTTGTGGGAGCCAGCCTGCTGGCGATTCAGGCAACGCGGTGTCTCTGTGAATCCGCGGTGATGCCTTCGCGAGCAAGCTCGCTCCCACATAGAAATCAGTGCTGCAAATCAGCTGTCCAGCGCCTTGTACTTCTCGCGCAGGTGGTTACGAATCCACACTGCCGACAGGTTGAGCACGGCAATCACCAGCACCAGCAGCAACGCGGTGGCGTACACCAGCGGTCGTGCGGCTTCGACGTTCGGGCTCTGGAAGCCGACGTCGTAGATGTGGAAGCCCAGGTGCATGATCTTCTGGTCCAGGTGCAGGTACGGGTAGTTGCCGTCCACCGGCAGCGACGGCGCCAGTTTCACCACACCCACCAGCATCAGCGGCGCCACTTCACCCGCGGCACGGGCCACGGCGAGGATCATGCCGGTCATCATGGCCGGGCTGGCCATTGGCAGAACGATCTTCCACAGGGTTTCAGCCTTGGTCGCGCCGAGAGCCAGCGAGCCCTCGCGCACGGTCCGCGGGATGCGCGCCAGACCTTCTTCAGTGGCCACGATCACCACCGGCACCGCCAGCAGTGCCAGGGTCAGCGACGCCCAGAGCAGGCCCGGCGTACCGAAGGTCGGTGCCGGCAGCGCTTCCGGGAAGAACAGACGGTCGAGCGAACCGCCCAGCACGTAGACGAAGAAGCCCAGACCGAACACGCCGTAAACAATCGCCGGAACGCCCGCCAGGTTGTTCACCGCAATCCGGATAACCCGGGTCAGGGTGTTCTGCTTGGCGTATTCACGCAGGTAAACCGCCGCCAGCACGCCGAACGGGGTCACGATCATCGCCATGATCAAAGTCATCATCACGGTGCCGAAGATCGCCGGGAAAATCCCGCCTTCGGTATTCGCTTCACGGGGGTCGTCGGAGAGGAATTCCCAGACCTTGTTGAAGTAGAAACCGATCTTGGTCATCGTGCCCATGGCGTTCGGCTGGTAGGCGTGAACCACTTTGCCCAGGCCGATTTCGACTTCCTTGCCGTTGGCATCGCGAGCGGTCAAAGCGTCGCGGTTGAACTGTGCGTGCAGATCGGTCAGACGGGCTTCGACGTCCTGATAGCGGGCGTTCAGCTCGGCACGTTCGGCGTCCATGTCCGCTTGCGCGGTGGCGTCGAGTTTGCCTTCCAGTTCCAGTTTGCGACCGTGCAGACGGATGCGCTCGAGACCGGCGTTGATCGCGCCGATGTCGGTTTTTTCCAGCGACTTGAGCTGCGCGGCGAGGCCATTCACGCGGTTGATCCGCGCTTGCAGCTCAGGCCAGGCCGCTTCACCTTCGGCGATCACCTTGCCGTCCTGCTTGACGTTGACCAGGTAGCCGTAGAAGTTGCCCCACTCACGGCGCTCCAGCGCCATCAGCTCCGGCGGGTTCGTCTGGTTGGTCAGCCACTCGCCGACGATCCAGGTGAAGTCGTTGCCGTTCAGGTCACGGTTGCCAACCTTGATCAACTCGCGGGTCATGAATTCCGGACCTTCGTCAGGCACCGGCAGGCCGGCGCTCTTCAGACGGGCGCGCGGCACTTCTTCTTTCTGCACCACTTCGCCCACGACCAGATGCTGGCCCTGGCCGGGTACGTCATAGCTGGCGTGGATCAGATCCGCCGGCCAGAAGTGACCCAGACCGCGCACGGCGATCACCGCCAGCAGGCCAATGGTCATGATGACCGCGATGGACACCGCGCCACCGCTGATCCAGACGCCGGGGGCGCCGCTCTTGAACCATCCTTTCAGGGAGTTCTGTTTCACAGACTTCTACCTTTCTTAAAGCGACGAGTATTTCTTGCGCAGACGCTGACGAATCAGTTCCGCGAGGGTGTTCATGATGAAGGTGAACAGCAGCAGCACCAGCGCCGAGAGGAACAGCACGCGGTAGTGGCTGCCGCCGACTTCCGACTCCGGCATTTCCACCGCGACGTTGGCGGCCAGGGTGCGCAGGCCTTCGAACAGGTTCATTTCCATGACCGGGGTGTTGCCGGTGGCCATCAGCACGATCATGGTTTCGCCGACCGCACGGCCCATGCCGATCATCAGCGCCGAGAAGATGCCCGGGCTGGCGGTCAGGATCACCACGCGAGTCATGGTCTGCCACGGCGTGGCACCGAGGGCCAGCGAGCCCAGGGTCAAGCCGCGCGGGACGCTGAACACGGCGTCTTCGGCGATCGAGTAGATGTTAGGGATCACCGCGAAACCCATGGCCAGACCGACCACCAGTGCGTTGCGCTGGTCGTAGGTGATGCCCAGGTCGTGGGAGATCCACAGGCGCATGTCACCGCCGAAGAACCAGTTCTCCATGAACGGGCTCATGTACAGCGACAGCCAGCCCACGAACAGAATCACCGGGATCAGCAGCGCACTTTCCCAGCCGTCCGGGACTTTCAGGCGGATCGATTCAGGCAGGCGGCTGAAGGTGAACCCGGCGAGCAGAATGCCGATCGGCAGCAGCATCAGCAGGCTGAAGATACCCGGCAGGTGCCCTTCCACATACGGTGCGAGGAACAGACCGGCGAAGAAGCCGAGGATCACCGTCGGCATCGCTTCCATCAGTTCGATCACCGGCTTGACCTTGCGGCGCATGCCCGGGGCCATGAAGTACGCGGTGTAGATCGCAGCGGCGACGGCCAGCGGAGCAGCCAGCAGCATCGCGTAGAACGCGGCTTTCAGGGTGCCGAAAGTCAGTGGCGACAGGCTCAGTTTCGGCTCGAAATCGGTGTTGGCCGCAGTCGATTGCCAGACGTATTTAGGCTCGTCGTAGTTCTCGTACCAGACCTTGCTCCACAGCGCGCTCCACGACACTTCCGGGTGCGGGTTGTCGAGCAGCAGCGGTTGCAGCTTGCCGCCGGCTTCGACGATCACGCGGTTGGCCCGTGGCGACAGACCGAACAGGCCCTGGCCTTCGACCACCTGATCGACCAGCAGGGTGCGATGCGCGGTGCTGTGGAACACGCCGAGCTTGCCGCTGGCGTCCAGGGCCAGGAAGCCTTTGCGACGCTCCTCAGCGGTAATTTCAACGATCGGCGTGGTGCCCATCTGGAAGGTGCGGATCTGCTTCAGGCGCAGCTCGCCATCGGTGTCGCGAGCCATGAACCACTGGGCCAGGCCACCCTTGGAATCGCCGACGATCAGCGAGATGCCACCCACCAGTTGGGTGGCGGCAGTGACTTCGGCTTCGCCGTTTTCCAGCAATTTGTAGCGACCGTTGAGGCTCTTGTCGCGCAGGCTGAACACGTCGGCCTGGGCACGCCCGTTGACCACGTACAGCCACTGCTGGCGCGGGTCGACGAAGATGTTTTTCACAGGCTCGGTCATCTGCGGCAGATCGATACGCTTCTGCTCGTTGGTGACTTCGCCGGTCATCATGTTTTCTTCGCTGGTCAGCGACAGCACATTGAGTTGCGAACCGGTGGAGCCGACCAGCATCAGGGTCGAGTCGGTGGCGTTGAGGCTGACGTGCTCCAGTGCACCGCCGCTCTCGTTCAGCGCAATCGGCGCTTCGCCGTACGGGAACTCGATCGCCGGGGTGATGGTTTTCTTGCCTTCCGGGTAGCTGACTTTATAGGTGTGACGGAACACCAGCGCCTGACCGTTGGACAGGCCCACGGCCACCAGCGGATGGCCCGGCTGGTCTTCGCCGATGGAGGTCACACTGGTGCCTGCCGGCAAAGGCAGATCGACGCGCTTCAATTCAGCGCCACTGTCGATGTCGAAGAACAGCGCCTGGCCCTTGTCGGAAACGCGCATGGCCACCTGATTCTGCTCTTCGAGCGAAATCATCAGCGGCTTGCCGGCGTCCTGCATCCAGGCCGGGGTGATTGCATCTTTCGCGGTCAGGTCAGCACCTTTGAACAGCGGCGCAACCACATAGGCGAGGAAGAAGAAGATCAGGGTGATGGCTGCCAGCACCGCCAGGCCGCCGACGAGGACGTACCAGCGAGTGAAGCGATCCTTGAGCGCGCGAATGCGGCGCTTGCGTTGCAACTCAGGCGTATTGAAGTCAATGCGCTTGGGAGGGTTCGTAGTCATTTTGGAATTGGCCAGATCATTCATGCGCACACCCTAGCGATCCTGTATGACAGAAAGATGACAATGCAGTGACGCACCAAATCCGCCGCCAGCAGGGCACTGGCAGTGGATAGAAGAATTCGGGGAGTGTGGGGCCGGGCCGCTTGCGGGCCGGGCCCCACACATGAGTCAGGCGGGGTTCACCCCTGACTCAGTTTGTTACTTTTTTGCGACTTCAGCGCCGCCTTCCTTCAGACCCAGGTCAGCCAGTGCTTTTGCAGCAACCTTGGCTGGCAGTGGGATGTAACCGTCTTTCACGACCACTTCCTGACCCTGTTTCGACAGAACCAGTTTCACGAACTCGGCTTCCAGCGGGGCCAGAGGCTTGTTCGGGGCTTTGTTGACGTATACGTACAGGAAACGCGACAGCGGGTACTTGCCGTTCAGGGCGTTTTCTTCGCTGTCTTCGATGAAGTCAGTGCTGCCTTTCTTCGACAGAGCAACGGTTTTCACGCTGGCGGTCTTGTAGCCGATGCCCGAGTAACCGATGCCGTTCAGCGAGGAGCTGATCGACTGCACAACCGAAGCCGAGCCTGGCTGTTCGTTGACGTTAGGCTTGTAGTCGCCTTTGCACAGGGCTTCTTCCTTGAAGTAGCCGTAAGTGCCGGATACCGAGTTACGACCGAACAGTTGAACCGGCTTGTTGGCCAGGTCGCCGGTCACGCCCAGGTCACCCCAGGTTTTCACGTCGGTCTTGGCGCCGCACAGACGGGTGGACGAGAAGATCGCGTCAACCTGTTCCATGGTCAGGTGCTGGATCGGGTTGTCCTTGTGCACGAATACAGCCAGGGCGTCCACGGCAACCGGGATAGCGGTTGGCTTGTAGCCGTATTTCTGCTCGAAGGCCGCCAGTTCGGTGTCCTTCATCTTGCGGCTCATCGGGCCCAGGTTGGAGGTGCCTTCAGTCAGCGCAGGTGGCGCAGTGGCGGAGCCTGCGGCCTGAATCTGGATGTTTACGTTCGGGTATTCTTTTTTGTAGTTCTCAGCCCAGAGGGTCATGAGGTTGGCCAGGGTATCGGAGCCGACGCTGGACAGGTTGCCCGACACACCAGTGGTCTTGGTGTAGCTCGGGATAGCAGGGTCAACAGCGGCAACCGCGTTGGCAGTCGCAACGCCAGCAGCGACAAAAGTCATTGCCGCCATCAAACGCTTCAGTTTCATGCCTTACTCCTAGCAGATAGGGTGTGTTAAGTCGGGGCCAAGTATCAGCAGGCCGTGTGAACACTCTATGGCTGAAATATGACAATTGGATGAAAGGCCAGCATGTCGTGACAGATCGTTCCCACGCTCTGCGTGGGAACGCCGCCATGGACGCTCCGCGTCCGCTTCAAGACGTGACGCGGAGCGTCACAGGATGCATTCCCACGCAGAGCGTGGGAACGATCAGCGTGAGGGGAATTTAGCGACCTTTGCTCCACAACCACGCGCCGACCAGGATCCCCATCCCGCACAGCACCGCTACATAGTAGGCAGGCCCCATCGCGCTTTCTTTCAGCAGCAGGCTGACGACCATCGGGGTCAGGCCGCCGAAGATCGCGTAAGCGACGTTATAAGAAAAGGACAGACCACTGAAGCGCACGACCGGCGGGAACGCTTTCACCATCACATACGGCACCGCGCCGATGGTGCCGACCAGCAGTCCGGTCAGCGCATACAGCGGGAACAGCCAGTCCGGGTGATCGACGAGGCTGTGATAGAAGGTCCATGAGCTGGCCAGCAGCGCCGTGCAACCGACCACGAATACGCGTCCGGCACCGAAGCGATCCGCCAGTGCGCCGGAAATGATGCAGCCAAAGCTCAAGAAAACGATGGCAAGGCTGTTGGATTGCAGCGCGGTGGTCGGCGAAAAGTGATAGACCGTTTGCAGCACGGTCGGGGTCATCAGGATCACCACGACGATCCCGGCGGACAGCAGCCAGGTCAGCAGCATCGACACGGCGATGGCCCCGCGATGGTCACGCAGCACTGCACGCAGCGGCACTTCTTCGGCCAGCGCCTTGCGCTGTTGCAGTTCGGCGAACACCGGAGTTTCATGCAGCCAGCGACGCAGGTAGACCGAGAACAGGCCGAACACGCCACCCAACAGGAACGGGATCCGCCAGGCGTAATCCGAAACTTCCGTTGGCGTATAGATGCCGTTGATCGCAGTGGCGACCAGCGAGCCGAGCAGGATGCCAGCGGTCAGGCCGCTGGTCAGGGTGCCGCAGGCATAGCCGATGTGCTTGCCGGGTACGTGTTCGGAAACGAAGACCCACGCCCCCGGAACCTCACCGCCAATCGCAGCGCCCTGGATCACCCGCATCAACAGCAACAGGATCGGCGCCCACAGGCCGATCTGCGCGTAGGTCGGCAGCAGGCCCATGATCAGGGTCGGCACGGCCATCATGAAAATGCTCAGGGTGAACATCTTCTTGCGCCCCAGCAGGTCGCCGAAGTGCGCCATCACGATCCCGCCCAGCGGCCGCGCGAGGTAACCGGCGGCGAAGATGCCGAAGGTCTGCATCAGGCGCAGCCACTCGGGCATGTCGGCCGGGAAGAACAATTTGCCGACCACGGTGGCAAAGAACACAAAGATGATGAAATCGTAAAACTCCAGCGCGCCCCCCAGGGCCGATAGCGACAGAGTCTTGTAGTCATTGCGGGTCAACGGTCGTGCGGGTTGGTCGGGCTGCGCGAGGCTCGAGGGCGCTGTGGTCATGGCAAGGTCTTCTCTTATAGTCGGATCTGCCGCCACAACAACGCTGGCTGTGGCTCGGGCAGGTTCGGCACCATAGCAAATTGTTCGAAAAAGCACATAGAGACGCGTATTTGCCGGTCGAAATGAGAACCGGACGGTCGTCGCGGAGTCTACCGACCGATATACTCGCAACCTTGCTCCGGTTTGTAAGGGGTTGCTGTGCGAAAACGCCGTTGGCCCGACCCTTGCTCGGGATTAGCCGGTTTCGCAGAGTTTCTCCTTAGGCGCCTGATGGAAAACGTGACGAACGTAGTATGTTCGGTGCTGAATCGTTTTTCCCGAAGACGGCTACCACCAGCAATACCCAACGAAGAGTCACGGGTCAGAGGCACCCCAGGCATGATAGAGCTCGAACAAGAAGATCCGATCCCGCAAGGCGACCTGGCCCTGCAAATCACCGCACTTCCCCGCGAAACCAACGGCTTCGGCGATATTTTCGGCGGCTGGCTGGTGGCGCAGATGGACCTGGCAGGCACTGCCATGGCCAGCCGCGTCGCCGGTGGCCGTGTCGCAACCGTCGCCATCGACCGCATGGCTTTTCTGGTGCCGGTGGCTGTCGGCGCGCAATTGTCCTTTTATACCCAGACCCTGGAAATCGGCCGCAGCTCGATCCAGATGATGGTCGAGGTGTGGAGCGACGACCCGCTGTCCAGCGAGTGGCGTAAAGTGACCGAAGCCGTGTTCGTGTTCGTTGCCATCGATGGCAGCGGTCGCACCCGTTCGGTTCCGCCGCGCGCCTGTTAAACCTCGCGGCCGTTTCACGGTCGATAGTCGTCCAAGTTGCTGATCGAGAGTTGCCCCATGAACACGCCCAACGTTGAAGCCGTGAAACTGGATGAACTGAACTGCTGGCGCATCCGCCACGGTCAGGCCGAAGTGCTGGTGGCCCAGCAAGGCGCGCACATCCTCAGTTATCAGGTAGACGGCCAGCCGCCACTGATCTGGCTGAACGACAAGGCCGTGTTCAAGACCGGCAAGAGCATCCGCGCCGGCGTGCCGGTGTGCTGGCCGTGGTTCGGCATCTTCGCCCGCAACCCGCAGAGCGTGCAGGCGATGCGCACGAGCGAAGAACCGGCCGGGGCCCACGGATTTGTCCGGGCGATGGATTGGGAACTGGGCGGCATCGAAGCCGAAGGCGAAAGCCTGAAAGTGGAATTCAAGCTGCCTTACCCCGAGGGCGGTTTTGCGGAATGGCCGCATCAGGTCGACCTGACCCTGACCCTGCGCCTCGACGATCAGTTGCACATCAGCCTGACCAGCCACAACCGTGGCACCGACACCGTCAGCATCAGTCAGGCGCTGCACAGCTATTTTGCGGTCAGCGATGTGCGCAACGTGCGCGTCGAAGGCGTGAATGGCCTGGACTACATCGAGACCCTGGATGACTGGAAGACTCACACCCAGCAAGGCGATCTGCGTTTCGCCGCAGAAACCGACCGCATCTACCTCGACGCCCCACCGCAATTGAGCATCATCGACCCAGCCTGGGAACGACGCATCGTGCTGAACACCACCGGCTCACGCACGGCGGTGATCTGGAACCCGTGGATCGACCGCGCCGCCGCGCTCAGCGACATGGATAACGACGGCTGGCAACGCATGCTGTGCATCGAGACGGCGAACGTGATGAACGATGTGATGAACCTGGCGCCGGATGCCAGCCACACCCTGGGTGTGAGCGTCGGCAGCCAGCCCCTCTGAAAACAAAAATCGCAGCCCTGGGGCTGCGATTTTTTTTGCGGGTCGCAATTACAGATCCGATTCCTGCACCACCCGCACCTTGTCCGCGTCCAGCGCATACGCCGCATCGGCCAGGTCATTGCTGACCTTTTCGATCTTCAGCGTGCCGGTCACCCACAGCGGCGTGTAGATGTCATCCAGCTTCAAGCCTTTTGGATAACGCACCAGCACCAGTTGATTCGGCGGCGGTGGCGGCACATGAATGCACGCGCCCGGATACGGCACGAGGAAGAACAGCGTGCTGCGCCCCTTGGCGTCGGACTCCAGCGGCACCGGATAACCGCCGATACGGATGTGCTTGTCGTTCATCGACGCCACGGTCTTGGTCGAATACATCACCGCCGGCAAACCCTTGGCCTGCTTCATCCCGCCTTTCTGGGTGAAGGTGCCGGTGGCTTCCGGGGAGTTGTGGTCGATTTCAGGCATGGCCTCAAGGGCTTTCTGATCCGACTTGGGCATCAGTTCCAGCCAGTCGGTTTCCGGCAGATCGCCGGCGTGAGCCAGACCGCTGCCCAGCAAAAGGAGAGTCAATAGAAGACGGCGCATGGAGG
Organism: Pseudomonas sp. 1; assembly: GCF_056626735.1. Lineage (NCBI taxonomy): Bacteria > Pseudomonadati > Pseudomonadota > Gammaproteobacteria > Pseudomonadales > Pseudomonadaceae > Pseudomonas > Pseudomonas sp. 1. The sequence continues at coordinate 239,998 of NZ_JBWXMQ010000009.1, forward strand.
TGCTCGGTAAAGGATGCTCGAATAAGGAGGGAACGCTGAATCGCCGAGCATTCTAGCCCTCCCTGCCGGATTGGCAGAGAGGGCTTTGTCGCTTTGGATCAGTTCTTTTTGATCAGGCCGTAGATCACCAGCAGGATGATCGCGCCGACCAGCGCGCCGATGAAGCCTGCGCCCTGACCCGCCTGATAGATGCCCAGGGCCTGGCCGCCGTAAGTGGCTGCCAGCGAACCGCCGATACCGAGCAGGATGGTCATGATCCAGCCCATGCTGTCATCGCCCGGTTTCAGGAACCGCGCCAGCAGGCCGACGATGAGGCCGATAAAGATGGTTCCGATAATTCCCATGGCATTTCCCTCTGAATAGTAGATATGCCCAAGCCTAGTCAGACTTTGGCATCCTGCCATGAGAGAGCGGCGGCCCCTTAATGGTTCCGCCGCTGCCAGATGAAACTGTCGTTACTCGGCGATCAGCGCTTCGACCTTGAGGATCTGCTGCTCGAGAGTCGCCTTGTCCTTGCAGCGCAGATTGGCGTGACCGACCTTGCGCCCGGCCTTGAAGGCCTTGCCGTAGTGATGCAGGTGGCAATCGTCGATGGCAATGACCTTCTCGACCGGCGGAACCACACCGATGAAGTTGAGCATCGCGCTCTCGCCGACCTTGGCAGTCGAACCCAGCGGCAGACCGGCAACTGCTCGCAGATGGTTTTCGAACTGGCTGCACTCGGCGCCTTCGGTGGTCCAGTGCCCGGAGTTGTGCACGCGCGGAGCGATTTCGTTGGCCTTGAGGCCACCGTCGACTTCAAAAAACTCGAACGCCATCACGCCGACATAATCCAGTTGCTTGAGCACGCGGCTGGAATAGTCTTCGGCCAGCGCCTGCAGCGGGTGATCGGAGCTGGCGACCGACAGCTTGAGGATGCCGCTGTCGTGAGTGTTGTGCACCAGCGGATAGAACCTGGTCTCGCCATCGCGGGCGCGCACGGCGATCAGCGACACTTCACCGGTGAATGGCACGAAGCCTTCCAGCAGGCAAGGCACGCTGCCCAGTTCGGCGAACGTACCGACCACGTCTTCCGGCTTGCGCAGGACTTTCTGGCCCTTGCCGTCATAACCCAGGGTGCGGGTTTTCAGCACGGCCGGCAGACCGATCGAAGCAACGGCGGCGTCCAGGTCGGCTTGCGACTGGATGTCGGCGAATGCCGGGGTCGGAATCCCGAGGTCCTTGAACATGCTCTTTTCGAACCAGCGGTCGCGAGCGATGCGCAGGGCTTCGGCACTCGGGTAGACCGGTACGAATTGCGAAAGGAAGGCCACGGTTTCGGCCGGGACGCTTTCGAACTCGAAGGTCACCAGATCGACTTCATCGGCCAATTGGCGCAGATGATCCTGATCGCCGTAATCGGCCCGCAGGTGTTCGCCCAGCGCAGCGGCGCAAGCGTCCGGCGCAGGGTCGAGGAAAGCGAAGTTCATGCCCAGCGGGGTGCCCGCCAGGGCCAACATGCGACCCAACTGGCCGCCACCGATTACACCGATCTTCATCTCAACAACCTCAGGCAATACGTGGGTCTGGATTGTCCAGGACGCTGTCTGTCTGCTCGGCACGGAAGGTCTTCAGTACCGCGTGGAATTGTGGATGCTTGGCGCCCAGGATGCTCGCCGACAACAGCGCGGCGTTAATCGCGCCCGCCTTGCCGATGGCCAGAGTCGCAACCGGAATACCGGCCGGCATCTGCACGATCGACAGCAGCGAGTCGACGCCCGAGAGCATGGCCGACTGCACCGGCACGCCCAGCACCGGCAGGTGGGTCTTGGCCGCACACATGCCTGGCAGGTGGGCTGCGCCACCGGCACCGGCGATGATCACCTCGATGCCGCGGCCTTCAGCCTCTTCGGCGTACTGGAACAGCAGATCCGGGGTGCGATGGGCGGAAACCACCTTGACCTCGTAAGGGATGCCGAGCTTTTCCAGCATATCGGCGGTGTGGCTAAGGGTGGACCAATCGGACTTGGAGCCCATGATCACGCCAACCAGTGCACTCATCGTCGCGCCTCTTCTCTCTGGGCGCCCGCAGGCGCGTCAAAAACAACAAGCCACGCAGGATGCGTGGCTTGTTGTAGGAAAAATGGCCGGACGAACCGGCCGAAGGCCGCGCAGTATACCGCAAAGAAAGCAATAAACAGCCCCCGTTGCGACCATCTGTCAAATGAGCCAAAGCCCCGGTTTTATTGACTCAAAGGTCAGCGCCAGCGCATTCAGGAAGATTGTGCGGCACCGCCTTCCAGCTTGCGCCACAACAACCGCACATTAGCCTTGCGCACCAGCGCACAGCGGTACAGGCGAATCTCCAGCGGCACATGCCATTGCGGACCACCGCAGATCACCAGTTCGCCCCGGGCCAGTTCGTTCCGCACACTCAACTGCGGAACCCAGGCAATGCCGAGGCCTTCCAGGGCCATGCTTTTAAGGCTGTCAGCCATAGCGGTTTCATAGATGGTGGTGAAGCGCAGCTGACGCTGACGCAGCAATCCGTTTACCGAACGCCCGAGAAACGCCCCGGCGCTGTACGCCAGCAACGGCACACTGCCCTCGCCTTCCAGATCGAACAGCGGTTTGCCGTTGGCATCCGCCGCACACACAGGAAGCATTTCGGTGTGGCCCAGGTGCAGCGACGGGAAGATTTCCGGGTCCATCTGCATGGCCGCGTCCGGGTCATAGAAGGCCAGCATCAGATCGCAGCCACCTTCACGCAGCGCGTGCACTGCGTCGCCGACGTTGGTCGCCACCAGCCGCGTGGCGATGTTCAGGCCTTCGTTGCGCAGTTGCGCGATCCAGCGCGGGAAAAAACCGAGGGCCAGCGAGTGCGCCGCCGCGACCTGGATCACTTCGCCCTGCCCGCCTTCCAGATGATGAAGATGGCGCAGCACTTCACCGAGCTGCTCGACCACGGTGCGCGCGGTCACCAGGAACAGTTGCCCCGCCGCTGTCAGCTCGACCGGCGTACGCGAGCGGTTGACCAGCGTCAGGCCCAGTGCTGCCTCCAGGCTGCGGATCCGCCGACTGAACGCCGGCTGGGTCACGAAGCGCCGCTCGGCCGCCTGCGAGAAGCTGCGGGTGGCGGCCAGAGCACTGAAGTCCTCGAGCCATTTGCTTTCCAGATTCATCACGTCCTCCCGGACACGCACCAAAACGGGTCACACGTCTGCCGCGCACGCGGCGTCACACGGGCATTATGCCGAATGTGCATAGGGCAGTGTTTAACAGCATTGGCCCAAAAACTCCCACAAGCCTAGCATTCGCAGCGTTCCGGCACAGACCGGGTCCATATCGAGATGATTTCTATCATGTCCTCCGCTGCATCATTCCGCACAGAAAACGACCTGCTTGGCGCCCTCGAAGTCCCTGCTCAAGCGTATTACGGCATCCAGACCCTGCGAGCGGTGAACAACTTCCGCCTCTCGGGCGTTCCGATTTCGCACTACCCGAAGCTGGTTGTCGGTCTGGCGATGGTCAAACAGGCCGCCGCTGACGCCAACCGTGAGCTGGGCCATCTGAGCGAAGCCAAGCACGCTGCCATCAGCGAAGCCTGTGCACGTCTGATCCGCGGTGATTTCCACGAAGAGTTCGTGGTCGACATGATTCAAGGTGGCGCCGGTACCTCCACCAACATGAACGCCAACGAAGTGATCGCCAACATCGCGCTGGAAGCGATGGGTCACCAGAAGGGCGAGTACCAGTACCTGCACCCGAACGACGACGTGAACATGGCGCAGTCGACCAACGACGCCTACCCGACCGCGATCCGTCTGGGTCTGCTGCTGGGTCACGACGCGCTGCTGGCCAGCCTCGACAGCCTGATTCAGGCATTCGCGGCCAAGGGTGAAGAGTTCAACCACGTCCTGAAGATGGGTCGTACCCAGCTGCAAGACGCCGTGCCGATGACTTTGGGTCAAGAGTTCCGCGCCTTCGCCACCACCATGAGCGAAGACCTGGCCCGTCTCAAAACACTGGCTCCGGAAGTCCTGACCGAAGTGAACCTGGGCGGCACCGCGATCGGCACCGGCATCAACGCCGACCCGCGCTATCAGGCCCTGGCCGTAAAGCGTCTGGCGCTGATCAGCGGTCAGCCGCTGGTTCCAGCCGCCGACCTGATCGAAGCCACCTCCGACATGGGCGCCTTCGTGCTGTTCTCCGGCATGCTCAAGCGCACCGCAGTCAAGCTGTCGAAGATCTGCAACGACCTGCGTCTGCTGTCCAGCGGCCCGCGCACCGGCATCAACGAAATCAACCTGCCGGCGCGTCAGCCAGGCAGCTCGATCATGCCAGGCAAGGTCAACCCGGTCATCCCGGAAGCCGTGAACCAGGTGGCCTTCCAGGTCATCGGTAACGATCTGGCGCTGACCATGGCAGCCGAAGGCGGCCAACTGCAACTGAACGTGATGGAGCCACTGATCGCTTTCAAGATCCTCGACTCGATCCGTCTGCTGCAACGCGCCATGGACATGCTGCGCGAGCACTGCATCGTCGGCATCACCGCCAACGAAGCGCGCTGCCGTGAACTGGTCGAACACTCGATCGGTCTGGTCACCGCACTGAACCCGTACATCGGCTACAAAAACGCCACCCGCATCGCCCGTATCGCCCTTGAAAGCGGCCGCGGCGTGCTGGAACTGGTGCGCGAAGAAGGTCTGCTCGACGAAGCCATGCTCGCCGACATCCTGCGCCCGGAAAACATGATTGCTCCGCGTCTGGTGCCTCTGAAGGCCTGATCCGACGCGTTACTTGTAGCACCGCTCACCAGGTCGAGGGACTAGACACCTCTCACCTTTTGAGGGCTTGGGGAGCATTCCCCGAGCCCTTTTTTTTAACTGTTTGAACCTGAGAACCGTATGTATGGAAGCTGGCCGCAAACCGGCTCCCAGACAAGCCCGACGCCGGTAACGTCGGGTGTTTCAAAGCTTCGTTTCGTCGCTTGCACCACAACCGTGCAGACGGGCGCCGCACTGATCGGTATAGTGCCGCCCCTCTTCGCGTGAGCGGTCGTCGGTAACGAGGCCATAACCCATGCGAAACCCGAACTAATAACAAACCCGCGATATGGATCCGGGACGAAACCCTCGCCTCGCCCGTTGTGCCGCGCGCACACCGGTGTAACGCGATGTTTCCGACCATCCAGCATTTGCTTACACAATAAACAGCGAGGAAAAATCCATGCTCGAAGTCATCAACGACTTCCTCTCAGGGAAAGTACTGATCGTGCTCATTGTCGGGCTCGGTAGCTACTTCACGATTCGCTCGCGTTTCGTTCAATTGCGCCACTTCTTCCACATGTTCGCGGTGTTCCGCGACAGCCTCAAAGGCAACGCCGGGCAGCTCAGTTCGTTCCAGGCCCTGATGCTCAGCCTTGCCGGCCGCGTCGGTGCGGGCAACATCGCCGGTGTCGGCATCGCCGTGACCCTCGGTGGTCCGGGTGCGGTGTTCTGGATGTGGGTGACCGCTCTGGTCGGCATGTCCAGCAGCTTCTTCGAATGCACCCTGGCCCAGGTCTACAAGCGCGCCGACGGCGACGGTCTGTACCGTGGCGGTCCGGCTTACTACATCCAGCACGGCCTGAAACTCAAAGGCATGGCGGTGGTGTTCTCGATTCTGCTGCTGGTCACCTACGGCTTCGCCTTCATCGGCCTGCAGTCCTACACCGTGACCCACTCGCTGCAAAACGCCTTTGCCTTTGACCCGCAACACACCGGCATCGTCCTGGCTGTGCTGCTGGCCATTACCTTCATCGGTGGCATCAAGCGTATTGCCTCGGTGTCCGACCTGCTGGTACCGATCAAGACCCTGGCCTACATCGGCGTGACCCTGTACGTGATCGGCACCCAGATCGAACACGTGCCAGCCATGCTGGAAACCATCTTCAAGAGTGCCTTCGGCCTCGACCCGGCTTTCGGCGGCCTGCTTGGCAGCGCCATCGTCATGGGCGTGAAGCGTGGCGTATTCGCCAACGAAGCCGGTCTGGGCAGTGCGCCGAACGTCGCCGCCGTGGCCGCCGTGAAGCACCCTGGCGCTCAAGGCGTGGTTCAGGCGTTCAGCGTGTTCCTCGATACTTTCGTGATCTGCACCTGCACCGCGCTGCTGATCCTGCTGTCGGGCTTCTACACCCCGGGGTTCGAAGGTGACGGCATCGTCCTGACCCAGAACTCGCTGGCCGCCGTGGTCGGTGACTGGGGCCGCCTGTTCGTCAGCGTCGCGCTGTCGCTGTTCGTCTTTACTTGCATCCTCTACAACTACTATCTGGGCGAAAACAGCCTGCAATTCCTCACCCGCAACCGCGCTGTGCTGATGACGTTCCGCGGTCTGGTGCTGGCCCTGGTGGTCTGGGGTTCGATGCAGGATCTGTCGACCGTGTTCGCCTTCGCCGACATCACCATGACCTGCCTGGCCTTCGTCAACCTGATGGCCCTGGCCATGCTGTTCAAGGTCGGCATGCGCGTGATGCGCGACTACGATGCGCAGCGCCGCGCCGGCGTCGACCAACCAGTGTTCGACTCCAGCAAGTTCAGCGACCTGGATCTGGACCTCAAAGCCTGGCCTGTCAATCCGTCGGCCGACACCCAGGCCAACACTCAGCCGCAAGGCATCCCGGCAGCGCAACGCTGATCGGGTAAAAACCGGGCGCAGCTCTTGCGCCCGGCGTGACACAGGCAGCGGTCGGCGTCATGCTCGACCGCCTGCTGTCCTCGCTCAGGAGAACTCCCCATGAATTCCTCGACCTACCCTGCCGCCCAGCACGTCATGGTGCTGTACACCGGTGGCACCATCGGCATGCAAGCCAGCGCCAATGGCCTGGCCCCGGCCTCCGGTTTCGAAGCGCGGATGCGCGACTACCTGCACAGCCAGCCTGAGCTGGTGGTACCGCAGTGGCGCTTTCGCGAGATGTCGCCGCTGATCGACAGCGCCAACATGACCCCGGCCTACTGGCAGCAACTGCGTGAAGCGGTGGTCGACGCCGTTGATGTGCAGGGCTGCGACAGCGTGCTGATCCTGCATGGCACCGACACCCTGGCCTACAGCGCCGCCGCCATGAGTTTCCAGTTGCTCGGCCTGCATGCCCGTGTGTGTTTCACCGGCTCGATGCTGCCGGCCGGGGTCACCGACAGCGACGCCTGGGAAAACCTCAGCGGCGCGCTGGTCGCCCTCGGCCAGGGCCTGGCGCCGGGCGTGCATCTGTATTTCCACGGCGAACTGCTGGCCCCGACCCGTTGCGCAAAAGTGCGCAGCTTCGGCCGTCATCCGTTCAAACGTCTGGAGCGTCAGGGCGGTGGCGTGAAAGCCACTTCCCTGCCGGCAGCGCTGAACTACAACCAGCCGAAGCAACTGGCCAGGGTTGCCGTGCTGCCGCTGTTCCCGGGCATCGGCGCCGAGATCATCGACGGCCTGCTCGACAGCGGCATCCAGGGTCTGGTGCTGGAGTGCTACGGCAGCGGCACCGGGCCGAGCGATAACCCGGCGTTCCTGGCCAGCCTTGATCGGGCGCGCAATAACGGCGTGGTCGTGGTTGCGGTTACGCAGTGCCATGAGGGCGGTGTGGAGCTGGATGTCTACGAAGCCGGCAGCCGTCTGCGCGGGGTTGGCGTGTTGTCCGGCGGCGGGATGACTCGTGAGGCGGCATTCGGCAAGTTGAATGCATTGCTCGGCGCAGGACTGGATGTCGCGCAGGTTCGCCGGTTGATGGAACTGGACTTGTGCGGGGAACTGCTCTGAGTAACACAAACCTGCGATCTGATGCCTGAAACAAGCAGGCCCTCCCCAAGGAGAGCCTGCACCAACAATTACTCTTCAGCCAAATCAAAACTTCCCGCAAACTTCCTTTTTCCATTGTCGAAATCAACACTGACGATACCTTTGAACGCCATCCACGGAAACCCCGTTACACGCTCCAGCTTTACTGTCCCTACCCCATCGAGATACAAAACATCGTCCGTCGTAATCTCGAAATGTGCGTGCTCCGGAATTTTAACTTCCGTGCCCAGGTATTCTTGTTTTACCAGCAGCGTAATTTTGTTCTTGAAACTTTGGCCGTCATAGTCAGCAAACACTAGAGCAACGCCTTCTTTATCGAGGCGCAATCCAGGTAGCGCAAAGTTTCCACCATCCAAAAGCCCTCTGATCATGCCCTTCGGCAGGGAAGTCGCTGAAGATCGGGTGTTGTTGACCTGCGAACCATTGTTATCCATAGCCGTTCTCCGAAATTTATTGGAACCTCAAAACAACAAGTGCACTTACAATCGAAACTAGCAACAGACCCACTGGCAGTCAAATATCAACACGACAAATAAAAAAATGTTTTCAATCAGCCAATATAACTGACGAACGGCAGCGTTTTCGCGAAAAACCTGTCAACTTTGACAGTTGTCGAATGATTGTTTTTATTTTAAGTTTCAAGTGCCAACAGCAATAATTTTAACTTAACCGAAAAATAAAACTTCAGTTATCAACATCGACAAGTTATTAACCGGGCCATCGCTTGATTAATGCAGGCATGCTGGCGGCACACAATTTGCTCATTATTCCGGTATCCCCAAGGCTGGAAGTCCTCGATGCTCCACTCCCACCTCACCACCCTCAACGCCGTCGCCCTGGTGCTCAACACCTTCAGGGATCAAGGCCTGTCCAGCGAAGCGCTGCTGGCCGGCAGCGGTATCAGCGCGGCGGATCTGAGCCGGGCCGACACCCGCATCACCACCAATCAGGAGATGCAGGTCTGCGCCAACGCGGTCGCGCTCAAGCACGACATTGGCCTGGAACTGGGCCGGCGCATGCATGTTTCCTGCTACGGCATCCTCGGTTACGCGCTGCTGACCTGTGCCACCTTCGGTGACGCTTTGCGGCTGGCGATCCGTTATCCGGCGCTGCTGGGAACACTTTTCGAACTGAGCCTGGAAGACGACGGCGAGCGCGTCTGGTTCGTCGCCGCCGATTACCGCGAGAGCCCGGCAATGGCGGTGTTCAATGCCGAGTTCTGCCTGGTGTCGCTGAAAGTCATCTGCGATGACTTGCTCGGTCATCCGCTACCGCTGCTCGCCACCCGCTTCGAGCACACCGCGCCAGATTATCGCGACAGCTACGCCGAACACTTCAAGGCACCTGTGCACTTCGGCGCCAAGGACAACGCTTTTGCCTTCGACCGGCGCTGGCTCGACCAGCCGCTGCCGCTGGCCGACATCATCACCCACCAGGCCATGGCCGAGCGCTGCCGCAAGCAGAACACCGAGTTCACCGGTCGTCAGGCGTGGCTGGGGCGGATTCGTCAGTTGCTCAGCGCGCAACTCAACGCCGCACCGGGGCTGGAAGGTCTGGCGCAGCAGATGAACTGCTCGCCGCGCACCTTGCGCCGGCATCTGAAGGACATGGGTTGCAGTTATCAGGAACTGCTCGACGAACTGCGTTTCGAGCGTGCCAAACAGATGCTGTGCGAGGACCAGTTGCCGATCTACCGCATCGCCGAAACCCTGGGTTTCAGCGAAACCGCGAGCTTCCGCCATGCATTCGTGCGCTGGAGCGGCGTGGCGCCGAGTCAGTTCCGCCCACACGGTTAAACCGTCCAGGGGCGATATCAGGTCAGCATTTTTGGCCACATCGATCCCCTTTTGGCCTCTCTGGCCGTTCTCCGATTCGCTCCGCGCCGCAACACTGGGATCAACCGAATCAGCCCCTGCGGAGAACAACAAATGCTGACGATCTACTCTGACGATCACCACCTGCACCATGGCCGCTGCGAATTGATCGACGGGCAACTCAAGCCTTGCTTCGAGATGCCGTCGCGCGCCGACCACGTGCTGCAACGGGTAAAACATCAAAACCTCGGCCCGGTCGAGGCGCCGAAGGATTTCGGCCTCGGGCCGATCGAGCGCATCCACAGCCGCGACTACCTCGACTTCTTCAAAGGCGCCTGGGCGCGCTGGACCGAATTCAACACCGACGGCGACTTGCTGCCTTACACCTGGCCGGCGCGCACCTTGCGCCAGGTCAAACCGACCAGCCTGCACGGCCAGCTCGGCTATTACAGCTTCGACGGCGGCGCACCGATCACCGCCGGTACCTGGCAAGCCGCCTACAGCGCGGCGCAAGTGGCGCTGACCGCACAAGCGGAAATCCAGCGCGGCGCCCGTGGCGCCTTCGCCCTGTGCCGTCCGCCGGGACACCACGCCGCCGGCGATTTGATGGGCGGTTATTGCTACCTCAACAACGCCGCCATCGCCGCGCAGGCTTTCCTTGATCAGGGCCACAAGAAGGTCGCGATCCTCGACGTCGACTACCACCACGGCAATGGCACCCAATCGATTTTTTATGAGCGCAGCGACGTGCTGTTCACCTCGATCCACGGCCACCCGGAAGCGGAATTCCCGTTCTTTCTCGGCTACGAGGATGAGCGCGGCGAAGGGGCCGGCGAGGGCTTCAACTTCAACTATCCGCTGCCGGCCGGTTCCGGCTGGGATGTCTGGAGCGCGGCGCTGGATCAGGCCTGCCAGGAGATCGACAACTACGGCGCCGACATCATCGTCGTGTCGCTGGGTGTCGACACCTTCAAGGACGACCCGATCTCGCAGTTCAAGCTCGACAGCCCCGATTACCTGGCGATGGGCAAGCGCATCGCGGCCCTCGGCAAACCGACCCTGTTCGTCATGGAAGGTGGCTACGCGGTGGAAGAAATCGGCATCAACGCGGTGAACGTGCTTGAAGGTTTCGAACAATGAGCAGACTCAAGCACCTCATCGCGCCGGCGTTGTGCGCAGCACTGCTGAGCGGCGCGGCGCACGCGGAGGAACGCACCCTGCGCGTCTACAACTGGTTCGACTACATCACCCCCAAAGCACTGGAAGACTTCAAGGCGCAGAACAGCCAGACCAAACTGGTCTACGACATCTTCGACACCAACGAAGCACTGGAGGCCAAACTGCTGACCGGCAATTCGGGCTACGACGTGGTGGTGCCGTCCAACGTGTTCCTCGCCAAGCAGATCGAGGCCGGGGTATTCCAGCCGCTGGATCGTAGTCAGTTGCCGAACTGGAATCACCTCGACCCGAAACTGATGAAGCTGATCGAGGCCAACGATCCGGGCAACAAATTCGCCGTGCCTTACATGTACGGCACCATCCTGATCGGCTTCAACCCGGCCAAGGTCAAGGCAGCGCTGGGCGACAACGCGCCGGTGGACAGCTGGGACCTGATCTTCAAAGAGGAGAACATCAGCAAGCTCAAGCAGTGCGGCGTGGCCCTGCTCGACTCGCCGTCGGAAATCCTGCCGCTGGCCCTGCAACACCTCGGCCTGGATCCCAACAGCAAGAACCCGGCGGACTACGCCAAGGCTGAAGCGCTGCTGTTGAAGATCCGCCCGTACGTGACCTACTTCCATTCGTCCAAGTACATGGCCGATATCGCCAACGGTGACATCTGCGTCGCGGTCGGTTACTCGGGCAGCTTCTCGCAAGCCGCCAACCGCGCCAGGGAAGCGAAGAACGGCGTGATGGTGGACATGCGCCTGCCGAAGGAAGGCGCGCCGATCTGGTTCGACATGCTCGCCATCCCCAAAGGCGCGAAGAACCCGCAGGACGCCTACACCTTCATCAACTACCTGCTGCAACCACAGGTGATTGCGCCGGTGAGTGACTTCGTCGGTTATCCGAACCCGAACAAGGACGCCACCGAACGTGTCGACCCGGCGATTCGCAACAACCCGAATCTGTACCCGACCGATGCGGCGATGAACACGCTCTACACCCTGCAACCGTTACCACGGGATGCAGAACGGGCGCGGACCCGGGCGTGGACCAGGATCAAGTCCGGCACTTGAAACCAGCCATTGAAAAAGACCCGCCTTCGCGGGTCTTTTTTTGCGCTATCCCTGTACCGCACCGTGTCGCCGGCGCCCTTATCTATCTACCACCGCATAGGCAAAAACCCGGCTTACCGTGGACCGGAATCGAAGTAGCAATCCCGCTACCTTCTTCACCCATGGAACAGGCCCGTGAATACACCTGCAGTGACACACGACGTGTCCCCTCCCTTGCTGAAACAGAGCCGACTGGTCGAAATGGCCAGTCAAGGCTATTCGCTGCATCAGATCGCCTCGACACTGTTGCGTACAGTATTGAGCGAACGCTACCCCGACCAACACCTCGATCCGGATAACACCCTGCTCGCCACACCGGTACGCAACATGGATGCGCCGCAGATGACCGTCGAAGCCTGCAACTTCGAAACGCTGACCCACGTCCTGATACAACAAAGCCTGCACAAGACCACCGCCGAGTTCATCGAAGGTGAACACTTCCTGACAGGCATGCCCCTCTCCAATCCACCGCTCCATCTGGCGGTGAGCATGGATGAGCTCACCTTATTGATGAACGAACATGCCCCTCTGCTGTTCGTCGCATTTCAGCAGCGCCAGCTGGATTACTGGAATGAAACCGAACAGGACCAGCCCCGTTGGCGAGCACTGTCCGACCAACTGCGCTCGGCTGTCGATGTTCAGACCGCCAGTGGCTGGGATAGCGACGCGTGCCTGCTGGCGCGCTTTGTCGCGCAGTACCCGGACAAAGCCGAACGCCCGACCGCCAGCGATCATTTCACCGGACTGCGAGCCTGCATCATGGACATCGACCAGGTCGATGGCAGCACCGTCACGCATGCGCTTGTCGCCGGCGCCCTGGTCATCACGGCAACCCTCGGCAAACGGCAGCGAATTCTGCTGCACACCATTGACGACGGCTATGAATCGTTCGATTCACTGGAACAACTGGGAGACTCCCTGCCGGAACGTATCGATCCCGAACACCCACAACCACCGCTGCAGTGGCGCCTGATCGAACCCGACGGCAATATCTTCGACGCTGTTGCCCAGGCACTCGTTGCCAATCAATTGGTCGCCATCGCGGCAATGGATCCCGCCAGTCAGCACCTCGACAACCGGGTCATGGCTGGCTCACAGAACACCAACCGACTCAGCCCGCCGGAACGAAACCGGATCAACCAGTTGGAAAAGGCCATTCCAGACTGGTTGAAAGCGGCGTCGGCGACGGACCTGCAAACCTACAGCCGCTACCTGGTCGACCTCGGCGCGTTGCGTCAGAAGGCTGCGGACGGCGCGTTCAAGGTCGATGACCTTCCTGCAATCAAACCCTACGCCGAGCAAAAAATGCAGGAGGCAATACTGGCCGATACCCGCGCGGAGGGGGCCGCCGACCTGCCGCTGGACCGCTTGCGAATCACCGTGACCGACAGCGTGGAAACGGCTGGCTTCACCCTCGCCAATCCCTTGAGTCGGGTTCGCGAGACGCTGGGTGAATTCGCCTTGCAAAACACCCCGCCGTATCAGGCAAGCATCGACTTCGACGATGGCAGGACTTTACCGGCGTGGCTGACGGTCGATTACCTGAGTGCCCTGGCAGAACAGGTCGACATTGGCCTCCACTACCCGAAACTGATCAAACGCAACCTTATCGACGACCCGATCCGTGCTGCCGAACAGAAGACTCGCTACACGCGCCAACTGCCCATTCTCCTGCCGTTGCTGGCGCTGGAATGCAAACTCCGACATCTGGGTGGCGTCGATGAACGGGGTCACGCCTGCATCCGTCAGTTGATGGACGCCATCACAGGCGATCAACCGTCACAGGAGCATCCGGTGACCATCCGCCCACTGGCGTTTACCCCCGTTCGCCGCCTGAGCGGTCAGTCAGACACCGTGACCAACATGTTCATCATTGCCCCCCGCGATCATCGCCAGGGGCCTTGCCTGTTGTATCGACCGATGACGGACATGCCACTGATGCAGTTCGCATCCCTGCAAAATCTGATGTACGCGCTGTACCAGCCCGGAGAATTGCGCAGTTCCGTACTGGCCTGGCTCGGCTCGCCTTCGTTGAGTTTCGAATACTCGCAGTATGTTTTTGCAACAGGGCTCCCTTCCCCGTGGACGGTGACCCAACTGGTGTTCGAACCCTTCATGCATCTGGACCTGACCGGCCCCATCAAACTGGCGAACCAGCCTCTGACGGGAGACATTCTGGGCACCTTGCATGCAGCCAATAGTCGGGCATTGATCGAACTCGCCGACCGCCAATCAGTGTCCAACAGCGAGCGGCGCTGGGCATTGCTGGCCGAAAGCGGCTGGGCGATCTTCAGTATCGCCTCCAATTTCATGAGCGGAGCGGCAGGTGCCGCCGTATGGGTCTGGCAGACCATCGAACAGATTCAGCAAGCCATCGATGCCCATGAACGCGGCGATGACCTGATGACCTGGCAATCGACTGCCGACATTCTGATGACACTCGGCATTCTGTTGACCCACCGGGTCGTCGCACGGCGCAACCGCTCGCTGAATCCGCAATTGAGCGCGACCCATGAAACGCCGCAAACCTTGCGGGAAGCCGAAGAACCTTTCGAAAACCAGCCAACGGAGTTGTCACCTGCCCCGAAGGCTGTCACCCACGATCCTGTCACCCTCACCGGAGACATCCCCGCCGGCCATCTCACACTGCTGGAACCTGCGCTCCTCCCGCGACCGGACTCCAGCGAGCGCTTCACTGCGATGCTCGACAGTTTCAAGGTCGAGGCCCCTGACCTGCACGACAAACAGGTGTCATCGACCAACCACCTCTATACGGTCGCGGACAAGACCTATGCCCAGGTCGGCAGCCGCTGGTTTCAAGTCAGTGCCCGCAAGGACGAGCCGGTGTACATCATTCATCCGCACGACCCGCTACGCACCGGCATGCCCCTGAAATATGACGACAAATCCGGACAATGGCACTGGGACCCGAAACTGCGCTTGCGTGGGGGCGGTCCGACCGGTCGCCTCGACGCGCTACGGCGCGCCAAGGAACAAGAGAAGGACGCCGCGTGGCAAGCCCTGCAACTGTTCTTCTCACGTGAACCGGCAAACAAGCGCGACATGCTGACCGAATTGCTCGCCTTGCCCAATGACAACAGCGAAGCCACCTATTCGCGCGCTGCGCCACGTTACCTGGACCTGGCCATGACGAATGGGACGGGCTACACCCAGGCGCTGGAACAGCTCGCGACCTGGCACCAGAACGGTGGCGGCGGTGTTTTCTACCAGGCACAACTGATGCGCATGACCGCCGAGCAGCATCGCTGCCTGGGTTCATGGCTGCGGGTGAAGATACGCCTGTATGCGATGACGTCCAAAAGGATCGCGGACAGCTTTGACAACAGTTCTCCCCTGTCACGCAGTGAACAGATCGACATCGCGACCCGAGCCACAGCACTCAGTGACGAAATGATCGCCACCCTTCAGACGCTGAATCGCTCTCTGCTTGTACTGGTCAAGCATTCCGGCAAAAGCGCAAAACTGGCCGCAGACTTGAAACGGTTGATGCCCGCTTACGGCGAACTTGATCTGAAGGCCAACGAAATCGGCATGTCCTTTGAACGCTGCGTCGTCGAACATCCCGGACCGGAAATGGACGCCGCCCGGCAGGACATCGGCATCATCACCGTCAAGGCTGCAGACGCCGCTCACGAGCTGCTCGGACTTTCACGCACAACCGCCACTGCGGACGGAAAAGCCGCGCGTATCGAGCAGTTTTCACACTGGAATGACCTTCTCTCCAGTCTCGACGATCAGATGGAACAGTTGCCCGCCAAACACCCTGCACAGTTCATCCAGGCCAGGATCGACAGGATTCGCGAACTGATCGGCGAGTTCCGCGAGCTGGCCCGCGAGCGCCTGATCGCCGAAGTCCCCGAGCCTCAAGTCGAGCCCGTCGCGACACCCGCCAGACAGGATCCGCAGCCCTCGACTTCGCAACCGAAGGTCAAAGTCAGCAAAACCCGTCCGCGCCAGAATACCGCCGAACAGGCCCGCTTGCCCGGTACGACCCAGTCGGACGAAGAATCACCGTTCGTGAAAATTTCCGCTCGACCACCGAAACCGGCACAGTCAGTCGAGGACAGTGACCTGATCAACAAAGCGCAGGAGCTGAGCTATGACATCAACGACTTCATCACGAGGACTCGCGAAAGTGCCCGGCGTCCGGGGCGCATTCCCGCTGATATCAGAGACATGTTCGACCAGCAGGCCGCACGCCTGGAACAGGCGGCCAATGACGTGGACACGGTATTTGCCAAAAGGCGCGCAGCCAAACTGGATTCCTGGCCGGTTGCCGCTCTCAGTCCGGATCTGCGTGCCGGCGCGACCATCACACGCACCGAAGGCAACGCCGTCTACGGGGAGATGCTCAAGCAGCGCAAGCCCCGGGAAACCTATTTCCACTGGCTGTACGACAACGGTCAGGTCGACGTCGTCAAGGACGAACGCGGTCGCATCCGAACCCGACAGCGGGGTGATTACTTTCAGGAATACCGGATTCTCGACAAGGCCAAAGGAGGACGACCGATGTGGGTGGCGCATTTCCACTACGAACGAAAGAGTGACGCGGATGCCCAGTACACCATCGCCCACCTGAAATTCGCCGATGCCTATCTGCAGACCCTCGATGAAAAGACCCGTCAGACATTGAGCACCTTCGATGCCGTCGACAATGCAATGCGCCGCATCGTCGACCCGACGGTGCGTGACCTGTTCCTCAAGCCACAGCCGGCGGGCACCCGATAACTATTCACACCAGACAGAGCGCAGGCGGGCCAGAGCCGACTCGATTGCCGGCTCCGGCACCGCCGCAAAGCCCAGCACCAGACCGGCCCGCTGATCGAGCGGCGTCACCGAATCCGGCAGCCAATACTTGCTCAGGCCCTGGACTTCCACCTCCACACTGGCGGCTTGCTCTATCAACTGCTGCTCACGGGCCACGCTGTCGACTGCCACCGTGAGATGCAGTCCGGCCGACACAGCCGGCAATTCGCCGACGCCCGCCAGGCCTCGAGGCCAGCCGTTGATCAGGGCATTGCGCCGATTCACAGCCGCGCGACGCATCCGCCGGATGTGCCGCTGGAAGTGCCCGGCCGCCATGAACTCGGCCATCACCGCCTGGGTGCTGACTTCAGAATGCCGGACATCCACCGCACGTCGTTGCGCAAACGCTTTCACCAACCCCGGAGGCAGCACCAGATAACCCAGACGCAGCGCCGGGAACGCGACTTTGCCGAAGGTGCCGACGTACAACACACGACCCTGGCGGTCGAGCGCAGCCAGCGGGGCCAAGGGCGCGCCGGTGTAGCGATATTCGCCGTCGTAGTCGTCCTCGACGATCCAGCCCCCGGTGCGCTCGGCCCAGTCCAGCAGTTCCAGACGTCGCGCCAGGCTCATCACTACCCCGGTCGGGTACTGATGAGACGGCGTGACATACGCCACCCGGCAATCTTCGGCAGCCGCCAGTGCCGCGCAGTCGATGCCCTCTTCGTCCACGGCAATGCCATGCAGCCGACCACCGGCCAGCGCGAAGGCATGACCCGCTGCGCGATAGCCGGGATTCTCGATGCCCACTCCGGCGCCCGGTTCAACCAGCAACTGTGCACAAAGGCTGATTCCCTGTTGTGCGCCACTGGTGATCACAATTTGCTCAGCGGAACACTGCATGCCGCGCGAACTGCGCAAATAAGCGGCGATCAGACCGCGCAGGCGCGCATCGCCCGCCGGGTCGCCGTAACACAGTTGCTGCAAATCGGGTTTGCGCCAGAAGGCCGCGTTCAGCTTGGCCCAGACGTCGAACGGAAACAGATCGAAGGCCGGAACACCGACCCGGAATGCTCGTGGCGGACCACTGGGTGGCGTCGGCAAATGGTTGCGCTCAAGCCGCTGCAACGCACAGCTGTGGATAACTTTGCTGGATAAATTACCAGTGGAATTGAGCGAAATTGTGGATAAGGCTGTGGGTAAGGTTGTTGAAAACCCTGTGGATACTTTTGTGGATAATTTTCGTGCCGGTGTCACCGATTGCGGCAACTGCGCCACATAAGTGCCGTCCCCGACACGGCCTTCGATAAAACCTTCGGCATACAGCTGATCGTAAGCGCGCACCACGCTGTTTCGGGAAATCCCCAACGCTGTCGCCAGATCGCGGCTGGCAGGCAGGCGCGTGCCGCTGGCCAGGCGCCCGTCCAGCACCCGCATGCGCAAGGCCTGGTAGAGCTGACGGCTCAGGCCTTTGCGGCGGTCGAGTTCGACACCGGCGGGGTTGAACGGCAGCGACAGAGTGGGCGAATCGGGCATGAAAATGGACCTATGAAATTGGTCATGAATGGCTCTTACAACAGACCAATAGCCTGCCTACGATGCAGGCATTCGCCAAGGAAATTTTCTCCATGTACACGCCCCGCGCCTTTGCCATCGATGACTTGTCCCAACTGCACGAATTGATCCTCGCCACCCGCCTCGCCATCCTGGTGACCCACGGCGAACAAGGCTTGCAGGCCAGTCATGTGCCGGTGCTGCTGCATCGCGAGCAAGGTCCGAACGGCACGCTGTACGGGCATCTGGCCAAGGCCAATCCGCAGTGGAAAGACCTGCGTGACGGCGCCGAGGCCATGCTGATTTTTCCCGGTGCCGATGCCTACGTCAGCCCGGGCTTTTACCCGAGCAAGGCCGAGCACGGCAAAGTCGTGCCGACCTGGAACTACGTCGCCGTGCACGCCTACGGTCACGCCGAAACCTTCAGCGATGGCGGTCGGCTGCTGGACATCGTCAGCACCCTCACCGATCGCCATGAAGCGGGCCGCGCCCAACCGTGGTCGGTCGACGATGCCCCGGCCGATTACATCGACGGCATGCTCAAGGCCATCGTCGGGTTCGCCATTCCGATCGAGCGCCTCGAAGGCAAGCGCAAGCTCAGCCAGAACCGCAGCGCCGAAGATATCGCCGGCGTGCGCGAAGGCCTGGCTGCCAGCCCCGACATCAACGATCAAACCCTCGCTCACTTGATGCGTTAAGGAAATCACCATGAGTCAGATCGACATCCGTCCGGTCAGTGCTGCCGATCACGCGGCCTGGCTGCCGCTGTGGCAGGCCTACCTGCGCTTCTACAACACCGAGCTGCCGGACACCGTCAGCCAAAGCACCTGGCAGCGTTTTCTCGACCCGAACGAACCGACCCACGCCGCCCTCGCCTGGGCCGACGGCAAAGCGGTGGGCATGGTGCACTTCATCTACCATCGTTCGAACTGGAGCATCGAAAACTCCTGCTACCTGCAAGACCTGCTGGTGGAGCCGCAAACCCGTGGCACCGGCGTCGGCCGCCTGCTGATCGAACACGTCTACGCCACCGCCAGGGCCGACGGTTGCTGCAAGGTGCACTGGCTGACCCATGAAACCAACGCCACCGCGATCCAGCTCTACGAGCGCATCGCCGAGCGCCCGGGCTTCATCCAGTTTCGCAAAGCCATTTAAGGAGCCACGTGCATGACGATTTCTCTCGCTGACTGGAAAGGCGTGCCGCCGCCCTCCACCACCCTGATCGAAGGCCGCTTCATCCGCCTGGAAAAACTCGACCCGGCGCGCCACGGCGACGACCTGTTCAACGCTCTGCAAGGCCCCGGCGCCGATCCGAAACTCTGGGATTATTTGCCCTACGGCCCGTTTCCGGAGCGCAGCGCCTTCAACGACTGGCTGAATAATCACGCCGCCCACAGCGATCCGTATTTCTTCAGCGTCATCGACCGCGCCAGCGGCCAGGTGCAAGGCATCCTCAGCCTGATGTCGATCGTCCCGGCCCAGGGCCGCATCGAAATCGGCCACGTCACCTTCGGCGCCCCGATGCAGCGTTCGCCGAAAAGCACCGAGGCGGTCTACCTGCTGGCCAAGGAATCCTTCGCCCTCGGCTACCGTCGTCTTGAATGGAAATGCAACAACGGCAACGCCCGCTCCAAATACGCGGCCGAGCGCCTGGGCTTCAGCTTCGAAGGCGTGTTCCGCCAGCACATGGTGGTCAAGGGCCAGAACCGCGATACCGCGTGGTACTCGATTCTGGACTCGGAATGGCCGGCGATTGCGGCAGGGTTCGAGCGCTGGTTGAGCGATGAGAATCAGACGGCCGAGGGGCAGGTGAAGGGGTTGGTTGAGTGCCGCGCTTAAAGCTCAATAGAGATTAAGTGTGTTGCGGGTTCAGCTGTTATCGCGTCGAACCCGCACCACCCCCATCTTCAGCCCGAACGGTCGAAACACGGCGTTCAGCGATTTGAGCGTCTGATTGCCCTCGCCGTGTTCGATGTGCACCAGCGTACGTACCGAAATTTTGCACATCTTCGCGAACTGGGTCTGATGCAGCCCGGTGACCTCAACGCGCAAACGGCGAACGGCCTCACCGATTTCTACGGTTCCTTCAGCCAGCGCTTCCTGGATGCTTTCGATGAGCACAGTGCGTTCGGCAACGGTCATGCTCATTTCAAATCCCACTCTTTCAAACGTTGCTCCAGGTTTTTCAGGTGGACGCCCGGATGATTCATTGTCCGCTCAGGCAAACCACCCGCGTTCAATATGTCCGGCAACTCGGCCAGGCACTGCGCATCTTCACGCAACCGCTCGAAAGATTCCGGTGCATCGGACATCGCTGCCAATGGGTCATCCGGATCGGAAATATCCGCCAATGCGCGGCAAACACCCCGCCAATCGACATCTCCCGCCCTCTCCAGCTCTTTTGGCCATTTGGTCGTGCGAGTCACACCTTCGTCATCCATGACCATGGGGGCCAAGTCATAAATGGGGGCCAAACGGTACGAGTCGGCGTCACGAATGATTGCGGTGTTGCGACCGTGGTTATCCGAGTTGCCAAGAATCTTGTTGATCAGGTCCCGACGCAAATAGTCTGCGACAAGTGCCGGAATCTCGTGCGCTTGCCCCGCTTCCCGCCAAAGCCTGGCAAGCATGCGAATGACATCCATATGATTCATAGCGCTCCCCGGCGTCGTCACCTCGGCCAGCGAGTAGATCGACTCCACGGCAAAACGCTCTACACCTCGCTCAGTCACTTGGCGATCAAAACGCCGCATCCACAAGCTGGGTTTGTTCGCTTCCTCTAACGCCAGACCTTCCGCAGCGACGGTTTCGATACCAAGCGCCTGAAGCGCCTGATAGTAGTGGTATTCGCTGCGCAGGATGTCTTGATCGGTTTGACTGCCTTTATTCCGGGCAAACTTCACAAACCAGTGCTGACGGACGTTTTCATCGTCCAGCACAGCATCGGGGTAAAGAAGTCCGGCACGATCTTCAGCCAGAAGAATCTTGGGCGCTTCGCCTCCAGCCCCTGTCGCACCACCAATCGCAGCTCCCATTTCATACGCGTATTCAAGAAACCGGTAGTCACGGCTGATGACATCCTGGCGTTGAAACCCGATGGGTTTGCGCTCGTCGACAGTCTCGGCTGATTCTTTTATCCGCATGTTGCCGATCGGAGCCGGAGTGCAGCGTCCGAGCAGATAAAGGTCAGCACTGATGTCTGCAGGTTTCTCCTGCCCCATACGTGCGAGGAGAAACCTTCTAGCGGCGCCTGCCGGTGCAATGTCATGCACGAATGCAGGCGTGATGGATCGCCGACCCTCCCAATCCAGGGGATACAACGCACTCACGGCTTTGGAAAATGGAGAGCCAATAAACTCAATGTTTTCGACCAGATACGCCGACTCGTAACCAAAGCTGCAACGGCTTTCGAAGCCTTTCTCGGGCGAGTCGAAACTCAACACCATCGCGTCGTGCCATTTGCCGGCGTCGAATATTTGCAATGTCAGGTTGTGCATGCGGCTCTCATCTGCAATTAAATGCATTGCTGCGGTCGTTTGGTTAACTAAAAATGCAATATAGTGCATCTCAGAAGATCGAGACACTCAGTGATCTGCAGTAAAGTGCAGATGCAGGATTTAAACCTCCAAATAAACGCAAAATAATGCAGATGCCGCTGAGTCCGCCACGGACATCATTCTGTAAAAACCCTCCGCTATACAGAACGCCCTCACTTATAACTAAAAGGACGTTCTCCCCATGCCGCTCCCGCCTCAGCGCCTGTCGCTTGCCATCGCCCTGTTGATCGCCACCAGCGCCGCCCACGGCAAGACCGTGCAGATCGACACCGCCACCACCGCGTCGCAGACATTGGGCGGCAGCGACACGCTGACGATTTCGGCGCCGGGCAGCATCACCAACAGCGGCAAGGCCGTAAGCCTCAAGGACAGCACCAGCGGTGTCGGCGTGATCATCGATAACGCCGGCAAGATCATCTCCACCGGCGGCCGGGCCATCGACAGCAGCGGCGATCTGACCCAGGCACGCAATTACGCGATCCATAACCGCAGCGGCGGGCAGATTCTCGGCTCCAATGATGCGATTCGCATCGACAGCAACTTCATCAGCGGCAGCCTGTTGATCGACAACAGCGGCACCATTCGCTCAAGCACCGGCCAGGGCCTGGATCTTGATGCGTTGCGCAGTGACGGGGTGAAAACCACGATCATCAACCGTGCGGGCGGACTGATTCGTGGCGACGCCAGCGACGGCATGAAGACCGGCGCCAATGCCACCATCAGCAACTACGGCGAGATCTCGACCGGAGACTCGCGCAACGCCGACCAGAAGTTCGACGGCATCGATGTCGACACCGCGACCGGCGTCAGCGTGACCAACTACGGCGTGATTTCCGGTGGCCGGCACGGCATCACCACTGACCTGGGGGCGACGCTGGTCAACTACGGGCAGATCACCGGGCGCAATGGCTCCGGTTTCGGCTCCGATGGCGACGGCACGGTGATCAACCACGGCACCATCACCGGCGCGTATTCCGGGTTGCAACCCAATGGCGACGGCGACGGCGTGGACATCGACAAGATCGCCCACATCGAAAACTACGGCACGATCCAGGGCGTCGGCGCCGGCGGTGTGGACAAGGGCGGTTTTGCCAATGGCAGTGAAGGCATCGCGCTGGGCGGCGGTTATATCCTCAACGCCAAGGGCGCCCTGATCAGCGGCGCCAACAGCGCCATTCTGGTGGACGACGGCAGCGGCGGTTCAGGGCTGGCGGCCACCACGCTGGAAAACTACGGCACCATTCAAGGCCTCGACGGTTTCGGCGTGAAGTTAGTCGGTGAGTTCGCCGACAACGTGATCAACGGCGGCACCTTCAGCGGCAGCAATGGCCTGGCACTGGACCTGGGTGGCGGTAACGACAATCTGACCCTGCGCAGCGGCAGCCGCTTTGTCGGCATGGTCGATGGTGGCAGCGGTTATGACCGCGTAGTGATGGACGATGCGGCGGGCGGCAGCTTCGGTGCCAGCCGCAACTTTGAATGGCTGGAGGTCAAACAAGGCGTCTGGACACTCACCGGCAGCGGCGACTTCAGCGACGGCGGTGCCGTGCGCAACGGCGCCACACTGATCAACCAGGGCGGTATCGCCGGCAATCTGACCGTGGACGCCGGTGGCGTGTATGCCGGCGGCGGGTCGCTGGGCAACCTCAACCTGAATGGCACGTTGCGCACCGACACCCGCCTCGGTACCGCGACCGTCGTGCACGACTTGAACATGGGCAGCGCCTCGACCCTCGCCTACGGCGTCAACGCCGATGGCAACAGCGCACCGGTCCAGGTCGGCGGCACGGCCAACCTCAACGGCGCGACGCTGGCGGTCAATCCCGGCAGCGGCACCTATCCGTGGCAGAGCCACTACACGGTGCTGCAGGCTGCGCGGGTCAACGGCACGTTCGGCGCGGTCACCAGCGACTACGCGTTCCTCACGCCAACCCTCGCTTACACGCCGACTCAGGTCGATCTGACCTACACCCGCAATGACGTGGCGTTCAATGAATTCGCCGCCACCGGCAACGCCAGCAACGCCGCCAACAGCCTGGCCTCAATGAGCAAGAACAACGCGCTGTACAACGCCTTGCTCAACACCACCCAATCCACCGCGGGCGCGGCCATCGAGCAACTGGCCGGCGCCAGCAACGCCAATCTGACCAGCGCCACCCTCGGCGCCAGCAGCCAGATCGGCAGCAGCATGCTCTCGGCGATGCAGCAGATGGGCGGCAGTCCCGGCTTGATGGTCGGCCTCGATCAGCGCGACACCCCGATCCTTGCCGCCAACGGCGTACCGTCCGAAGCACGCAACCTGAATGATCCGAACGCCCGGGGCCGGTTCTGGCTGCAGGCCATCGGCGGCTACGGCAAGCTCGATGGCGAGCACGGCAGCAGCGGTCTGGAACAACGCACCAAGGGCAGCGTGCTTGGTGCCGACTGGGCATTGAATCCACAATGGCGACTGGGCGTGCTCGGCGGTTACTCGAAGACCGACCTGGACGCCACCGGTGTCGACGGCAATGTCGAGAGCTGGCACGCCGGCGTTTATGCGCTGCATCAAAACGGCCCGCTGGCCCTGCGCCTGGGCGCGGCATACAGCGGCCATCAGGGCGAAAGCAAACGCACCATCGCGTTCAATGGTTTCAGTGATCGTCCCAAAGGTGATTACGACGCCGACAGCCAGCAAGCCTTCGCCGAACTCGGCTACGCCATGGGCAGCGGCCGCCTCAGCGCCGAACCGTTCGCCAGCCTCGGCTACCAGCGCTATCACCGCGACCGCTATCAGGAAAAGGGCGGCGCGGCGGCCTTGCAGGTCGACAGCCAAACCCAGGACAACTTCAGCAGCACCTTCGGCGTTCGCCTGGCGCACCTCAGCTCGCTGGACAATGGCATGAGCCTGACCCCACGGATGGCCGCCGGCTGGAAGCACACCTACGGCGATGTCAGCAGCTCGACCCGCCAGGCATTCGTCGTCGGCGGCACGGCGTTCAGCGTCGATGGCAGCTCGCTGGATCGGGACAGTCTGGTGCTGGAAGCGGGGCTGGATCTGGGCGTTTCGGCGCGGCATACGCTGGGGTTTGGTTACAGCGGCGAGATTGGCAACAACAGTCGCAATCACGGGTTGGTCGGGCAGTGGCAGATGAGTTTTTGAGATTTCGCCAATCCGGATTTCAGCGGGCGTTGTAGGTAAAGGCGTCTGGATGGTTGGGTAATCATGGCGGGCTCGCCTCCCGCCGACGACCGAGCTACAAACGCAGACGCCATCACCTGCACACGGTTCGGAATTGCCCGGCATCGGCGCATTGGCACCGACTTTTACAGTTTGTTCTCTTTTCACATGAGACGAACTGAATGCCCATTCAATGCAAATACAAGCTCCAACATCTTGTCCTGGCGGTTGCGCTGGCAGTCGGTTGCGTGGAATTTTCTCTAGCGGAGCAGCCGGAGCCGGACGCGCCCGTCGCGAAAGAGGTGAAAACCAGGAGCCCGCGCACACCTCCTAAGGTGAAACCTGCTCCGCTTCTCATGGCAGAAACAGTGAGTGAGGAAAAGATTGCTCCACCACCGCAAGCCCTCCCTACCAGCACTGAGACTCCAACCGCGCCACTTCATGCAGCCGATGACCTCCACGCCAAGAGAGTCGCCACTACAAAGAGCGGCAGTGCACTTGAAGCAAGCATTGAAAAACCAACGCCTCCAGCACAACCCGTTCTGAGCGAAGCGCCAGCAACCCCCGAATCCAAAGAGGTGTCCACTTCAGGCAACGCAGCCATCGACGCCCTGCTCGCTGCCGACGAATACACGGCCACCCTCGCCTACTTTCAACTGGCGGGCGGCAGCAATGCCAAACTCGCCAATGCGACCCTGAGCAGCGTCACGCCGGTCAGCGCCAGCCTGCTGTCGGCCATGCATCAACTCGACAATGCCCACGACTCGACGGGAAACTCACCACGCCATGTGGCCGGCAACGCAGACACCGGCAGGGTGTGGCTGCAAGCCATCGGTCACAGCGGGAAACTCGATCGCGAATTTGAACCGATGCAGCACTCCACCAAAGGGCTGCTGCTCGGCGCCGACTGGCGCCTCGATGAAACATGGCACCTGGGCTTGATGGGCGGCACCTCCGACACGCGCATCGACAGCAAGGAGCTGGACGGCGATCTCGACAGTTGGCACCTCGGTGCCTACGCCTTGCGCCAGGCCGGCCCGCTATCACTTCGGCTCGGCGCAGCCTGGAGCAACCATGAAGGCAGCACCCGTCGCGAAGTCGCGTTCGGCCGCTTCCATGACCGACTCAAAGGCAACTACCAGGCCAGTACCCAACAAGCGTTCATCGAGTCGGGATACAACCTGGGGAGGGCCAACGTCAGCATCGAACCGTTTGTCGGCCTCGGCTACCAACGCTACCAGCGTGACGGCTACACAGAGAAAGGCGGAGCGGCGGCGCTCAAGGTTCACGCTCAATCCCAAGGCAACTTCAACACCACCGTCGGCCTGCGCATGGCGAAAGTCAGCACGCTGGATAACGGCATGCGCCTCACGCCACGATTCAGCGCGGGGTGGAAACACGTGTACGGCGAGACCTATACCAGCACCCGGCAACGTCTGGTCACCGGCGGCCATGACTACACCGTTTACGGCGCAGAGCTGGATCGCAACAGCCTGACGCTCGACACCGGTCTTGATCTGGCCGTCTCGTCCAACCACACACTCGGTGTTGGCTTGTCGGGTGAGATCGGTACCGACAGCCGCAACCACGGCATTTCGGGCCAGTGGCGAATGGCGTTCTGAGTTCCGGTCAGGCGCTGCCGCACCTTGCGGCAGTGCCTGAAAAGCAAAAAAAAGGGGAGCACATGCCCCCCCGAGGTTTAAAGCGTTGTATCGAGGCCGTTATCTCAGCCTTCGATCTCGATCAGAATTTCGCCCGGATTCACCCGGTCGCCCTTGGCAACATGGATGGCGGTGACCTTGCCGGCAATCGCGGCCTGGACTTCGGTCTCCATCTTCATCGCTTCGGTGATCAGCACGGCCTGGCCCGCCTTGACGGTGTCGCCTTCCTTGACCAGCACATCGACGATATTGCCCGGCATGGTGGTGCTGACATGGCCCGGTGCCGAAGCCTGCTTGCGCTTGCTGCTGCCGCCGCCGACGAATTCATTGAGCGGTTCGAACACCACCTCTTCCGGCATGCCGTCGATGGACAGGTAGAAGTGACGCTTGCCTTCAGCCTTGACGCCGACACCGGTGATGTCCACGCGATAGGTTTCGCCGTGGACGTCGATGACGAACTCGGTCGGTACACCTTCGCCGCCGGCCGAAGCCACCTTGCCCGCTTCCGGGATCGGCAGCAGCACTTCCGGGGTGAGGGTGCCGGCGGCACGCTCTTCGAGGAACTTGCGGCCGATGTCCGGAAACATGGCGAAGGTCAGCACGTCTTCTTCGGATGTAGCCAGAGCGCCGATATCGGCGCGCAGCTTGGTCATCTCCGGCTTGAGCAGATCGGCCGGACGTACGTCGATCACCTCTTCGCTGCCGATGGCCTGGCGACGCAGCTTCTCGTTCACGGTGCCCGGCGCCTTGCCGTAGCCGCCTTGCAGGTAGAGCTTCACCTCGTTGGTGATGGTCTTGTAGCGCTCGCCGGCCAGCACGTTGAAGAACGCCTGGGTGCCGACGATCTGCGAAGTCGGGGTCACCAGCGGCGGGAAGCCGAGGTCTTCACGCACGCGCGGAATCTCTGCCAGCACTTCGCCCATACGGTTCAGAGCGCCCTGCTCTTTCAATTGGTTGGCCAGGTTGGAAATCATCCCGCCCGGCACCTGATTGACTTGAACGCGGGTGTCGACGGCAGTGAATTCGCTTTCGAACTGGTGGTACTTCTTGCGCACGGCATAGAAGTACAGGCCGATCTCTTGCAGCAGCTCCAGGTTCAGACCGGTATCGAACTCGGTTCCTTTGAGCGCAGCAACCATCGATTCAGTCCCAGGGTGGCTGGTGCCCGAAGCGAAGCTGGAGATCGCGGTGTCGATGTGGTCGGCACCGTTTTCAATGGCCTTGAGTTGGCACATCGCGGCCAGGCCGGCGGTGTCGTGGGAGTGGATGAACACTGGCAGCGACTGTTCGGCTTTCAGTGCACGCACCAGTTCACCGGTCGCATACGGGGTCAGCAGACCGGCCATGTCCTTGATCGCCACCGAGTCGCAACCCATGGCTTCCATTTGCTTGGCCTGAGCGACGAACGCGTCGATGGTGTGCACCGGGCTGGTGGTGTAGGCGATGGTGCCCTGAGCGTGCTTGCCGGCAGCTTTCACCGCTTCGATCGCCACGCGCAGGTTACGCACGTCGTTCATCGCGTCGAAGATGCGGAACACGTCGATGCCGTTGACCGCGGCCTTGGCAACGAACGCCTTGACCACGTCATCGCTGTAGTGGCGGTAGCCCAGCAGGTTCTGCCCGCGCAGAAGCATCTGAAGACGAGTGTTGGGCAGCGCCGCACGCAGCTGGCGCAGACGCTCCCACGGGTCTTCTTTCAGGAAGCGCACGCAGGCGTCGAAGGTCGCGCCGCCCCAGCATTCCAGCGACCAGTAGCCGACCTTGTCGAGCTTGTCGCAGATCGGCAGCATGTCTTCGGTGCGCATGCGGGTGGCGAGCAGCGATTGGTGAGCGTCGCGCAGGATGGTATCGGTGACAAAGATTTTCTTGCTCATTCTTGTATTCCTCACAGGCCTGCGTGGGCGGCGATGGCGGCGGCGATGGCCAGGGCCAGCTCTTCGGGTTTGCGCTTGATCGAGTAGTTGGTCAGTTCAGGGTGGCTTTCGACGAAGCTGGTATTGAACTGGCCGCTACGGAATTCCGGGTTGCGCAGGATTTCCTGGTAGTACGCGGCGGTGGTCTTCACGCCTTGCAGACGCATGTCGTCGAGGGCGCGCAGGCCACGATCCATCGCCTCTTCCCAGGTCAGTGCCCAGACCACCAGTTTCAGGCACATCGAGTCGTAGAACGGCGGGATGGTGTAGCCGGTGTAGATTGCCGTGTCGGTGCGCACGCCAGGACCGCCGGGGGCGTAGTAGCGCGTGATCTTGCCGAAGCTCGGCAGGAAGTTGTTTTTCGGGTCCTCGGCGTTGATCCGGAACTGCAGGGCAAAACCGCGATGCTGAATGTCTTCCTGCTTCACCGACAGCGGCAGGCCGGAAGCGATGCGGATTTGTTCGCGAACGATGTCGATCCCGGTGATTTCTTCGGTAATGGTGTGTTCCACCTGCACCCGGGTGTTCATCTCCATGAAGTACACCTCGCCCTCGGCGAGCAGGAACTCCACGGTGCCGGCGTTCTCGTAACCCACGGCCTTGGCTGCGCGCACCGACAGGTCGCCGATGTAGGCGCGCTGTTCCGGGGTCAGCTGCGGGCTCGGGGCGATTTCGATCAGCTTCTGGTTGCGGCGCTGGATCGAGCAGTCACGTTCGAACAGATGCACGACGTTGCCGAAGCTGTCGCCGAGGATCTGCGCTTCGATGTGCTTGGGATTGACGATGCACTTTTCCAGGAACACTTCCGCCGAACCGAAGGCCTTGGTGGCTTCGGAAATGACGCGAGGGAAGTTCTGTTCGAGTTCTTCTCGGCTGTTGCAGCGACGGATACCGCGCCCGCCACCACCGGAAGTGGCCTTGAGCATCACCGGGTAACCAATGCGGTCGCCCTCGCTCAACGCTTCCTCGATGCCCGAGACGTTGCCTTCGGTGCCCGGCGTGACCGGCACGCCAGCCTTGATCATGCTGCGGCGCGCTTCGGTCTTGTCGCCCATGCGGCGGATGACTTCCGCCGCCGGACCGATGAATTTGATGCCGCGTTCGGCGCAGATGTCTGCCAGCTCAGCGTTTTCCGAGAGGAAACCGTAGCCGGGGTGCAACGCATCGCAGCCGGTTTCCACGGCCAGGTTCACCAGCTTGCGCGGGTTCAGGTAACCGGCCAGCGGCTCGGCACCAATGCTGTGGGCCTCGTCCGCACGCTTCACATGCAAGGCGTGCCGGTCGGCGTCGGAATAGATCGCGACCGAGCGGATGCCCATCTCGGCGCAGGCACGCACGATTCGTACGGCAATCTCACCACGGTTGGCGATCAGGATCTTTGTTATCACTTGGAGGTTCCCTTGAGCCGGTGGCACCACGACCTGCTAGACCCAGGTCGGCACGTGACCAAATGTTTCAATCTGGTCTCGGCTCCACACTAGCGCTGCCAAGGGATTAACAAAAATGAATAAAAATTGGGTCAGGCATAAGTAAAGACTTATAGTCAGCGCATCAGCCAACGGCCAGAGTCGGTAGAAAATGCGTAAGTCCTTGATGCGTATGACATTGCGTCAATTGCAGATCTTCAACGAAGTGTGTGATTTACGCTCCTACAGCCGCGCAGCCGACGAAATGTCGCTCACACAACCGGCCGTCAGCCTACAGATTCGTCAGCTTGAAGAGCTGATCGGCCAACCATTGTTCGATTACGTCGGCAAAAAACTCTACATGACCGAAGCGGCCGAAGCACTTCAGCGTGCCAGCCGGGACATATTCGGCCGACTGGAAAACCTCGACATGCAGCTGTCGGACATGCAGGGCTCACTGCAGGGCCAGTTGAAACTGGCGGTGGAATCGAGCGCCAAATACTTCGTGCCGCACCTGTTCGCAGCGTTCAAGCGCCAGCATCCGGAAGTGAACCTGCAACTGACGGTGGTCAACCGTGGCCAGGTGATCCGCCGCCTCTCCGACAACCGCGACGATCTGGTGATCATGTCGATGGTGCCGCAGGACATGGGCCTGGAATTTCTGCCGTTCCTCAACAACCCGATCGTCGCCGTGGCACGCCCGGATCATCCGCTGGCGCACATGGGCCCGCTGCGCTTGCAGGATCTGGAACCTTACACCTTGCTGATCCGCGAACCCGGCTCGGGTACGCGACTGGCCTGCGAAGAGTATTTCAAGGAGAAGCGCGTGCACTTCACCCAGACCCAGGAAGTGGCGTCGGCCGAAGCCCAGCGTGAATGCGTGGTGGCGGGTCTGGGCCTGGCGCTGTTGACGCGCCACGCCCTGAACCTGGAGCTGGCGACCGGCGGCCTGGTGGAGCTTCCGGTCGAAGAATTGCCGCTGTTTCGCAGTTGGTGCCTGGTGCAAGCCAAAGCCAAACGGCTGTCACCGGTGGCCCACGCCTTCCTGGCGTTTATCCGCAGCGAACGGGTGCAAATCAGCGCGCTGGTTGAGCGCTTCGACGGGAAGCTGCTGGCGCTACCTGCCAGTAGTTGAGTTCGATGTCCTCGGGAAAATCGCTGATTTCGCTCTGAAGCTGGCGAAGTTCGAAGCGATCTTCGATGGCGCGGCGAAATTCCATGCGGCGCTGGTCTTCCTGCTGACGGCGGGTTTTCGCGGCGCTGTTGCGTTCTTCGTAGGGCTGAGCCATTTCGAGTCTCCCAAGGCGAGTACGGGAGTTTCACGATAGGCGCGGTGGATGACGATTTGGCTGCGGGGGGATGACAGTGCGATGAACTTGCAAATGGCGATGGCGTTTTTGAGGCCGCCATCGCGAGCAAGCTCGCTCCCACAAGGGATGTTTTACGTACAAAAATTCTGTGTCATATCGAAATCAAATGTGGGAGCGAGCTTGCTCGCGATCAAGGTCGGAACGACCTTGCGATGACGTCAGTCATCCAGTGCTTTCACCGACTTTGGCGACAGCCGCAGGCTGCGCAGACTGCGCTTGACGCTCTTGAGGTGGTTGACCAGGCTCGGCCCGCGCGCCATGGCCACGCCCATCGCCAGTACGTCGATCACCACCAGATGAGCGATACGCGAGGTCAGAGGGGTATAGATTTCGGTGTCTTCGTGAACATCGATCGCCAGGTTGACGGTCGACAGCTCGGCCAGCGGTGTCTGGCTCGGGCACAAGGTGATCAGCGACGCACCACTCTCGCGAACGAGGTTGGCGGTGATCAGCAGGTCTTTGGAACGGCCGGACTGGGAAATGCAGATCGCCACGTCGGTGGGCTTCAGTGTCACCGCCGACATTGCCTGCATGTGCGGGTCGGAATATGCCGCCGCCGTCAGCAGCAGACGGAAGAACTTGTGCTGCGCATCCGCCGCCACCGCGCCTGACGCACCAAAGCCGTAGAACTCGACACGCTGGGCCTGGGACATCAGCGTCACCGCCCGTTGCAGCTCCAGAGGATCGAGCTTCTCGCGAACCTCCATCAGCGTGTGCAACGTGGTGTCGAAAATCTTCAGGCTGTAGTCGGCGACAGAGTCGTCTTCATGGATCGCGAACTGACCGAAGCTGGCGCCGGCCGCGAGGCTTTGCGCGAGCTTGAGTTTCAGATCCTGGAAACCGGAACAGCCGATGGCCCGGCAGAAGCGCACGATGGTCGGCTCGCTGATGCCGACGCTGTGGGCCAGGTCGGCCATGGAACTGTGCATCACTGCCGCAGGGTCAAGCAGCACGTGGTCGGCGACCTTGAGCTCCGACTTGCGTAACAGGTGACGTGACTGGGCGATGTGTTGCAGCAGATTCAAGGGGCTGGACTCTTGTTATGGAAAGATGTGCTGTGGCCAGATGCCAGGGATGTAGCAAGCTTGTAGTTATACTACATGAATCGGCTTTTTGCCTGCTCAATGCGTAACTCGATACCCCCGGATCAGGCGACATGCGCTGTATGTAGCCCTTACAGCGGTTTTTCCTGTTCACGCAGCAACGCGGCAAGGCCGACCGCCTCCACCGGACGGCTGATCAGATAACCCTGCACTTCGTCGCAACCTTCAGCTTTCAGAAATGCCAACTGCTCGGATCGCTCGACACCTTCGGCGACAACTTTCAGTGACAGCCCATGAGCCATCGCAATGATCGCCCGGGTGATCGCTGCGTCTTCGCTGCCCTCGCCCAACCCGCGAATAAAGGCCTGATCGATCTTCACGTAGTCCACCGGAATCCGTTTCAGATAGCTCAGCGATGAATAGCCGGTGCCGAAATCGTCGATGGCCAGTTTCACTCCCAGATCCCGCAACTGCTGGAACGCGGCGATGATGTATTCGACGCTGTCGAGCAACTGACTTTCGGTCAGCTCCAGTTCGAGGTAGTGCGGCGCCAGGCCGGTTTCCTCCAGCACCTGACGCACCAGACTGACCAGTTTGCCCTGACGCAGCTGATGCACCGACAGGTTCACCGATACCCGGATCGGCGCCAGTCCCTGACGCTGCCATTCGCACGCCTGCCAGCAGGCCTGACGCAGTACAAACTCGCCGATCGGCCCGATCAGCCCTGTCTCTTCGGCCAGACCGATGAAGTCCCCCGGCGGCACCCGGCCCATGGTCGGGTGGTCCCAGCGCACCAGCGCCTCTGCCGCATTGAGACGACCGGTCGCCAGGCACAGTTTCGGTTGATAGAAGACGTTGAGCTGCTTGTCTTCGATGGCTTTGCGCAGCTGGTTTTCCAGCTGCAAACGCTCCAGCGTGCTGGCCTGCAGACTGTCGGTGTAGAACTGAAAATTGTTGCCGCCCAGGTGCTTGGCATGCTGCATGGCCATGTTCGACTGGCTGACCAGCGCGGAAATCTCCCGCGCATTGTCCGGCAGCATGCTGATGCCCATCGAGGCGCTGACCACCAGTTCATGCCCTTCCACGGTCAACGGCAGACGCAGCTTGGTCGACAGCCGCGTGGCGACCCGCGCCAGGCTCGACAGGTTGCCGTAGGCATCGAACAGTACCGCGAACTCATCACCGGACAACCGGGCAATGGTGTCGGCCTCCGGCAGAGCACTGACCAGACGACGGGACATCTTTTGCAGCAATTGGTCAGCAATCTCATGGCCGAGACTGTCGTTGAGCAGCTTGAAGCGATCCAGATTGATGTGCAGCAACGCCAGACTCCGGCGCCCGCCCTGCCGCACGCGCTGATGGGCTTCGTGCAGGCGTTCGCGGAACAGCGAGCGGTTGGCCAGACCGGTGAGTTCGTCGTAGTGGGTCAGGTAGCGCATGCGCTCCTCGGATTCGCGGCGCGCCGACAGATCGGCGAAGAAGCCGACGATATGGCTCACACTTCCCCGACTGTCGCGCACGGCGTTCAATTGCAGCCACTGCGGATAGAGCTCGCCGTTCTTGCGGGTTTCCACCAGTTCGCCCTGCCAGCTGCCGTGCTGCTCCAGCGCGTGGCGGATCGCGACGTAATGCCTGCGGGCATCGCGACTGCACGGCAACTCAACGACATTGCGCCCGAGCATGTCGTCGATGTCGTAACCGGTGACCCGGCTGAAAGCCTGATTGACGGCGATCAGCGAATAATTCGGGTCGAGGATCACGATGCCTTCGCTGGCGGCCTCGAACACCGTCGCCGCCAGTTGCTGCTGGGCTTCCAGGCTTTTGCTGACGCTGATGTCGCGGCGGGTGCCGACCATGCGGATGACCCGGCCGTCCTCGTCGCGCTCCACTGCCCGGCCACGGTCTTCGATCCAGACCCAGTGACCGTCGCCATGGCGCACGCGGTATTCGATCTGATAATCCTCGGTGCGGCCCTTCAAGTGCTCGATCAACGCCCGCTTGAGTGGTGGCACATCCTCCGGATGCAGGCGCGGCCGCAGATGCCTGAGCAGTCCGGTGACGTATTCCGGATCCAGACCGAACAGTTCCTGGATTTGCGTGTGGTGAACTTCGTCGGTCTGCAGGTTCCAGTCCCACAGTCCCAGCTCACTGGCCTTCAACGCCAGCGCCAGGCGCGCCTCGCTCTTGCTCAGCGCCTGGTTGGCGACGTCCAGCTCCCGGCTGCGCTGAGCGACCCGGTCTTCCAGCTCGACCTGAGCTTCACGCAGCTTGCCCTCGGCGCAACGCCGGTGTTCGATTTCCTTCGCCAGTTCCAGATTGAGCTGTTCGCTGCGGGTTTGCGCTTGTTGCAGGTGCTCGATCAGGTGCTGGTTCTGGAAACGCCGCAGCAAACCACGATCGATCAGCCGGTTGACCTGCCACGCCACCACGCTCAGCGACCCGAGCAGGATCAGCCCGAGCCAGCCCCAGCCGCGCGCCAGTTCGTCACCGCCCCAGAACAGGTAGCCGATGGCCGGCAACAGGCACGGCAAGGTAAAGGAAAGAAACGCCGGAATGCTCACGGCGTAGGCCACGCTGGCCGACAGGGTCGCGGCGCCGATCAGGCCGAATACCCAGGCCTGCTGCATGAAATTGTCGGCGGGCACCAGGGCGATGCCGGCGCCGGCCAGGGTCAGGCCGGTCATGGTCGAGCCGAGCAGGAACATCCGCCCCCAGATCGGCTGGGCCTGACGATCAGGGATCGCCGAGTCGAACGCGGCGACCTGAATCACTCGCAGGGCCACCAGCGACAACAGCCACACCAGCCAGACGCTGACCACGAAATAACGCTGCGGACTCCAGAGCAGACCGGCGCAGACCAGACCATTGATCAACATGAACAGGGTGGGCAACAGCGAACCCTGATAAAGAAGGCGCGTGCGCTCGACCGCCATCTGGGTGGCGTAAAGCTTGCGGATCGCCCGAGGCTCCACGGAGGGGCCCGACAGGTCGAAGCTGAGGGTCATAGGCAACGTTCTTGTTCTTATAAGTGTGAGCATGCGCCCGGAAACGTGGACGGAGCATACACAAGCCGAACCACTTGCCAAACTGCCCCAGATCATAATTTCACCGAAACTTTTCCACCGCTCGTCCCCCTCCAAAGCCCCGACGCCAGGCGGGTCAACGCCTGTAGCCGGTGACCGACCGGTCGTCATCGACAGCACTTTCATCGGCTAATGCAAAGCTCGGTTTGCCCGGGCCTGCGGCGCACCCTAGAATGCCCCGATGCGCGATGATCTCTCCCTTCTGCTGAACTCCCTCAACGATGCCCAACGGCAGGCCGTAGCGGCTCCCGTTGGTCGTCAATTGGTCCTGGCCGGTGCCGGCTCCGGCAAAACCCGAGTGCTGGTGCACCGTATCGCCTGGTTGATCCAGGTCGAAAACGCCTCGCCGCACTCGATTCTGTCGGTGACCTTCACCAACAAGGCCGCTGCCGAGATGCGTCACCGCATCGAGCAATTGCTGGGCATCAACCCGGCCGGCATGTGGGTCGGCACCTTCCACGGCCTGGCGCACCGCTTGCTGCGGGCGCACTGGCAGGAAGCCGGGCTGAGCCAGACTTTCCAGATTCTCGACAGCGACGACCAGCAACGACTGGTCAAGCGGGTGATCCGCGAGCTGGGGCTGGACGAGCAACGCTGGCCGGCCCGTCAGGCCCAGTGGTTCATCAACGGGCAGAAAGACGAAGGTCTGCGTCCGCAACACATTCAGGCCAGCGGCGATCTGTTCCTGGCGACCATGCGCGGCATTTATGAAGCGTACGAGGCAGCGTGCCAGCGTGCCGGTGTCATCGATTTCTCCGAACTGCTGCTTCGCGCCCTCGACCTGTGGCGCGATCACCCGGGCCTGCTGGCGCACTACCAGAAGCGTTTCCGACACATTCTGGTGGACGAATTCCAGGACACCAACGCCGTGCAGTACGC
This sequence comes from Pseudomonas sp. 1, assembly GCF_056626735.1. Taxonomy (NCBI): domain Bacteria; kingdom Pseudomonadati; phylum Pseudomonadota; class Gammaproteobacteria; order Pseudomonadales; family Pseudomonadaceae; genus Pseudomonas; species Pseudomonas sp. 1. The sequence continues at coordinate 276,275 of NZ_JBWXMQ010000009.1, forward strand.
CTGGTTGCGTCTGCTGGGCAAGGGTGGCGACAGCCTGATGGTGGTCGGCGACGACGATCAGTCGATCTACGGCTGGCGCGGCGCGAAAATCGAGAACATCCACCAGTACTCTTCGGACTTCCCGGACTCGGTGACCATCCGTCTGGAGCAGAACTACCGCTCTACGGCCGGCATCCTCAAGGCCGCCAACGCCCTGATCGCCAACAACACCGGACGTCTCGGCAAAGAGCTGTGGACAGACGGCGGCGATGGCGAAGCGATCAACCTCTACGCCGCGTTCAACGAACACGATGAAGCGCGCTACGTTGTCGAAACCATCGAAAGCGCGCTGAAAACCGGCCTGGCGCGCAGCGATATCGCGATTCTCTACCGCTCAAACGCCCAATCGCGCGTTCTGGAAGAGGCGTTGCTGCGTGAACGCATTCCGTACCGCATCTATGGCGGCCAGCGCTTCTTCGAACGGGCGGAAATCAAGAACGCCATGGCTTACCTGCGCTTGCTGGAAGGTCGTGGCAACGATGCGGCTCTGGAGCGGGTGATCAACGTCCCGGCTCGTGGCATCGGCGAGAAAACCGTCGAGGCGATCCGTGACCATGCACGCCACAGCGATGTGTCGATGTGGGAAGCCATGCGCCAGCTGGTGGCCAACAAAGGCCTGACCGGTCGCGCTGCCGGTGCGCTGGGCGCGTTTATCGAGCTGATCGAAAACCTCGCCGCCAAGTGCGCCGAGATGCCGTTGCACCTGATGACCCAGACCGTCATCGAGCAGTCCGGTTTGATCGCCTACCACGAAGCGGAAAAAGGCGAGAAAGGCCAGGCCCGGGTAGAAAACCTTGAGGAACTGGTCAGCGCCGCGCGCAACTTCGAGAACACTGAAGAAGACGAAGAGCTGACGCCACTGGCCGCGTTCCTCGGCCACGCTTCGCTGGAAGCCGGCGACACTCAGGCCGACGAACACGAAGACAGCATTCAGTTGATGACCCTGCACAGCGCCAAGGGCCTGGAATTCCCTTACGTATTCCTGGTGGGCATGGAAGAAGGCCTGTTCCCGCACAAGATGAGCCTGGAAGAACCTGGACGCCTTGAGGAAGAGCGGCGTCTGGCCTATGTCGGCATTACCCGGGCGATGCAAAACCTGGTGATGACCTATGCTGAAACCCGACGCCTGTACGGCAGCGAAACCTACAACAAGGTGTCGCGTTTCGTACGGGAAGTACCGAAAGGCCTGATTCAGGAAGTACGCCTTTCGAACAGCGTTAGCCGACCGTTCGGCGGCAACCCGTCGATGGGCAGCAGCAACCTGTTCAGCGGTAGCGAGATTCCGGAAACCGGCCTGAGCCTTGGCCAGGCTGTGCGTCACTCGATCTTCGGCGACGGCGTGATCCTCAACTTCGAAGGCGCCGGCGCCCAGGCCCGGGTGCAGGTCAACTTCGCCGAAGGCAGCAAGTGGCTGATGCTCGGGTACGCGAAGCTGGAAGCCATATAAGTCAACGTCCGTTCCCGCGCTGAGCACGGGAACGGACACTGGAGGCAACATCCATGGGCTCGGGATTTTTTTCCTCCTGGACATTCTGGGCCCTGCTCTCGGCCACTTTTGCCGCGCTGACAGCCATCTTCGCCAAGATCGGCATCGAAAACGTCAACTCCGACTTTGCCACCCTCCTGCGCACAATCGTCGTATTGATCAGCCTGGCCTTGATTTTGTACGTCACGGGCCAATATCAGTCCTTGGGATCGATCTCCGCCAAGAGCTACCTGTTTCTGTTGTTGTCGGGCCTGGGCACCGGTGCTTCGTGGCTGTGCTACTTCCGGGCGTTGAAAGTCGGCCCGGCGTCGCTGGTCGCGCCGGTGGACAAGCTAAGCGTGGTCTTCGTGGCGGTGCTCGGTGTGATCCTGCTGGGTGAGAAACTCGACCTGCGACAATGGAGCGGCATCGGCCTGATCACCGCCGGAGTGGTGATGCTGGCCTTGCGGCGTTGATCCATTTCCTGCTGAACCTATCTCCTTTTCCTACAGACAAAAGTACATGGCCTTATTGCCCCGACCGAGCTGAACGTAACCTGTCAGGCAAAAGCCCGAAACACTCTCTCGCTAGCCAGTAACACTTCAGCTGTGCAACATGGCGCGCGTGTCTCCACAAACGGGAATTCCCTTTATGAAACGTTTTCTTAGCATCGCCATGGCGTTGTGCATCGGCCTGACGATGAGCCTCGACGCCAACGCCAAGCGCTTTGGTGGTGGCAAAAGCGCCGGCGCTGCGCCGACGCACCAGACCAGCCAGATGGCTCCTTCTTCTCCAGGCATGGGCGGCGCTGCGGCAACCGCTGGTGCTGCCGGTGCCGCGGGCGCTGCGGCCAAGGCCGGCGGTGCTTCGAAATGGCTCGGCCCTCTGGCGGGCATCGCGGCCGGTGGCCTGCTCGCTTCCATGTTCATGGGCGGCGGCTTCGAAGGCATGCAGTTCTTCGACATCCTGATCATGGCCGTGATCGCGTTCGTGATCTTCCGCTTCATCGCCGCCCGTCGCCGCAAGCAGCAGGAGCAGTTCGCTCCGGCCGGCGCGCCGATGCAGCGTGAAGTGTTCGAACAGAAGCCAGCAGCCATGGGTTCGATCTTCGGTGGTTCGGCCGCGCCTGCTGCCGCCCGTCCGGTGATCAACGCACCGGCCTGGTTCAACGAACAGCGCTTCCTTGAAGCCGCCCGCAGCCACTTCCAGGCGCTGCAGCAGCACTGGGACGCCAACGAGATGGACAAGATCGCCGAGTTCGTGACCCCGCAAATGCTCGAGTTCCTCAAGCGCGAGCGCGCGGAGCTGGGCGACGCGTTCCAGTCCACCTACATCGACAACCTCCAGGTACAACTGGATGGCGTGGATGACCGCGCGGACAAGACCATCGCTACCCTGACCTTCAACGGCGTGTCGAAGACCTCGCGTTTCGATCAGCAGGGCGAAGTGTTCAGCGAAAGCTGGAACATGGAACGTCCACAGGGCGACAACCAGCCTTGGCTGGTCGCCGGTATCCGCCAGAACGGCTGATCACCTCCGACGTTTACGCGCAGTAATGAAAACCCCGGCCTCGGCC